>CAXNFO010000007.1:0-18818 GCA_964201395.1 Limnohabitans sp. | reverse complement strand
CACTGTTTCAAAGCTTGCTCGGCACGGACCATGATGGGGCCGATGGGCCACAAGGTGTCGTCCAAATCCAAACTGATGGCACGGATGAGGCTGGGGTGGGGGGCGGGTATATTCATGGGTGAGCGAGAATACCGCATGCCTGCCTCACCGCGCTTTGCCGCCGAACCCCCTTTTCGCCACGGTCAACCCGCCCGCACTGCGGTGCTGTTTTGCAACCTGGGTACCCCCGACGCCCCCACAGGCGCGGCTTTGCGCCATTTTTTGGCCGAGTTTTTGAGCGACCCCCGGGTGGTGGAAATCCCACGCCTGCTGTGGTTGGCCATCTTGCACGGCATCATTTTGCGGGTGCGGCCCAAGAAATCGGCACTGAAATACGCCGCCATTTGGACCGAAAACGGCTCGCCTCTGAAGGTGTGGACCGAAAAGCAGTCCCAACTGCTGGAGCAGGCCTTGCAAGGTCCCGACAGCGCGGTCTTGGTGCGTTACGCCATGCGCTATGGCAACCCGTCGATCGCGCAACAACTCGAAGCGCTCAAGCAAGATGGCGCCACCCGCGTGCTGATCCTGCCCGCCTACCCCCAATATTCAGCCACCACCACCGCCAGTGTGTTTGATGCGGTCTACCAATGGGCGGCGCGCACCCGCAGCATCCCCGAGTTGCGCTTTGTCAACCACTACCACGATCACCCCGGTTACATCCATGCCCTGGCGCAAACGGTGCGGGCCCATTGGGCTGAAAAAGGCCGTGGCGACCACTTGGTGATGAGCTTTCACGGGGTGCCCGAGCGCACCTTGCACCTGGGCGATCAATACCACTGCGAATGCCACAAAACCGCGCGCCTGATGGCCGAGCAATTGGGTTTGTCCAAAGGCCAATACAGCGTCACTTTTCAGTCACGCTTTGGCAAAGCCAAGTGGCTCGAGCCGTATACGGAACCCACGGTGCGCCAATTGGCACAAAACGGCACCAAGCGGATAGACATTGTCTGCCCCGGCTTCAGCAGCGACTGCCTGGAAACCCTGGAAGAAATCGCCATGGAAGTGTGCGAGGCCTTCATGGAGGAAGGCGGGGAAAGTTTTCACTACATCCCCTGCTTGAACGACCACCCTGAGTGGATCCAAGCCTTGGTCCAAGTGACTCACCTGCACACGGGGGGCTGGCCCTTGGGGATCCCCAGCGAGTACACCGGTGCACACACGCGGCAAGCGGCTTTGAACATGGGTGCCCCGGTCTGAACCGAGGCCAGCCTGATGGCCCAAGGCAGAGCCCGGTTCAGGGCGTTTTGGGCGCCCCATTGACGGGGGCTGGGGTCACCCCATTGGGTGCGGGCACCACAGCGCCCGCTGGGCCAGGGGCGGAAACAATTGGTGGCACTGTGGGAGTTGGGCTGACACCAGGGTTTGTGGGAACGACCGATGGCTGCTCGCCCGAAGACTGAACTGCATCGGCTGGCAAAACCATGGGGGGTGGCGCCGGCGGGTTGGGGTCCAGGGGTGCCGACGAGCTGGGTGCCTGGGGCACCTCTGGCGACTTGGGCATCAACAGCACCCCTGCACCCACCGCCACGGCCAGCAAAGCAATCCACAAAAAGCTGCTGGACCGAGACTCGCTGTCTGCGCCATCGGTCGACAAACTTTGGGGCGGCGGGGGATCAATATCAGCTGTCGCAACAGCCACGTGGGTCATGACCGAGGACAGGTCCGCACCGCCTGGTGAAGGGGGGTGAGAAAGGGGCGTCCCACCTGGCGCAGAGGTGGGCGCTGTGTCAATGGGGACTTGGTCTGCCATGGCGGGGATGTCGCCCGTCGAAAGGGAGAGGGCTTGCACAAAAGCCATTTCTTGTGGCAAACCAAGCAAAGCAGCGATTTTTCGGGCCGCAGTGGCTTTGACCGATTCGCTGTAAAAAGAGCTGTTGCCACCTTCTTCAATTTGCCGAACTTGGCGCAACGACAAACACGAACGGGTGGCCAAGTCGGTCGGGGCCCAGCCCTTGGCCTCGCGCCGTTGGCGCAGCAAATCCCCATTGATTTGGCGGACAGGCTCGTTCATGGGGGAAGAGGTGTTTTGAGCTTACTTGACCAGCAGCAACTCACCCTTGATCGATGCGCCTTTTTGAACCGACAAGGTTTGGTAGACCACATGGCCATCCACCGAAGCCGACGAGGTCACGATCAACTCGCTGCAGGTGGCGGTACCGGTGAATTTGCCCTTGATGTGCAAACTCTGGCAGGTCACCACGCCTTCAACTTGACCGCGCGAACCGATGGTCAGTTCGTCGACTTGGATTTGTCCATTGAGCGTACCCTCCACATGGATGGCGCCCTTGGCCGCGATTTCGCCGCGAAACGTAAAGCCCTCGCTCAAAATGGAGGGCTTGGCTGTGGAGTTGGAGATGATATCCATCATGCTGTTGCGCTGCGGCGCTGGGTTGGGTTGGGTAAGGGGTGCAGGTGGGGAAGGCGGAGACGGCGGGGCGAGATCCAAAGGCGCAACCTCAGGCTGGGTCTCAGGCTCAGCCCCTGGGGCGACAGCCAGGACCGTTTCTGGCTGAGCACTAGGGTTGGTTTTGAATTTGTTGAACATATTGCGCGGTTCGGATGACTTTTTGGGGGTTGACAGGGTAGCCGCCAATGAGAATTTCCAGATGCAGGTGCTTGCCAGTGGACACACCGGTATTGCCGACCCGACCCAAAATGGTCTCGGTGGTCACTTTATCGCCCACTTCCACCTTCATATTGGCCAAATGACCATACAAGGATTCAATGCCGTTGCTGTGTCTGACCACCACGGTATTGCCGTATTGTGAATGATATTTGGCCAGAACCACAACACCTGGTTTCACAGGATGGACATTGTCGTCATCGGTCTCGCTCAACAAATCCACCCCCGTGTGGAAATTGGACAAGCCACTGATGGGGTGTTTGCGGATACCGAAGTCTGAACTGACGCTGTAATTGGACACCGGCATGCGGTTGGGCAAGGCGTACAACACCTCGCGCATGGAGCGGTTGTTGGACAACTCTTCAGCCACTTTGCCACGCAACAAGGGGTTGGCATTGAGGTTGTCGCCCAAATTGAAGCCACCATTGGCCGAGTTTTGCTGAATCACCCGGATGACTTTTTCGGTCAAGCCCGAAGAGTCCAGTTGGTTTTTCATGCTCTCGTTTTCTTGCGCCACGGCCACCATCGACGTGTCCACAAAGCGCCGGATGCTCATGTCGCGGTCGCGGATGGTCTGCGCCAGGGCAACCATTTGCGCTTCGTCGAGCTCCATCATCTCGCCGTTCTCGCTTTCGGCTGCGCTGCTCAACAACGCGCGGTAAACCTGCTCATGAGAGCGCTCCAGCTTGCCACGGCTGATGAACAAGCTGATGCTGGTGATGGTCAAAAATAAGATCAAGGTGCTGATCACACCCAGCAACACCAAGCCTGTGCGGACCACCAAACGCTGCACTTTGGCGCTGATGGTCAAGTAGCGCAGGTCGGCGTTTTGCTCCAGGATGATGCGGGCATCCAGATACTCGCGTGTCCAAGCAGCCCGCAACATGGCAGGCAGGCCCAACGTCAACGTGAGACTTCGCTTGAACACGGTCAAAAAACCCGACTGGGTCAGTATTTATAGGGGTCAGGAAACACCGGCGGAATGCGCGGTGCTGTCGATGGGTATTCGGCGCCTTGGTTCAAGCTGCCCTCAATCTCGCCACCCTTTTCGATCTCGATTTCAGAGTAGTGCACCTTGCCGGCAATTCGCCCGGTAGAGCGAACGATCAAGCTTTTTTCGCTGACGATGGTGTTGTGCAACTCGCCGCGCACATCAATCACTTTGGCGGAAATGCGGCCAGAAATTTTGCCAGTGGGTCCAATCAGCACCTCTTCGGCGGTCAAATCGCCTTCAATGACACCATTGACAATGGCTTTGGACGGGACAACAAACGTGCCTTTGACGACCACGCCGTCACCAATGACAACGCTTTCCAGAGAATCTGATGGGTTAGACATATGCGCTCCTTGGGGCGAGATTCTAGTCAAAAATCACCTCACTTCCTTGGCGATATGGCCCTGCATGTGGTTTAAAAGGGAAATGAATCCCAATGTTTACAATAACTTAGCTGCATCACTGCATCAACGGAATTGAAAAACAACCAGCCTGGCGCAGCCAAAAGTCTGGCCCAGCCCCCTACAAAATACATTCCTGGGTGCGGCTCGCCAAAGGACTTCCTGCAACAAGGGCCAACCCACCTTAGACCACAGGCGCCAAGGCAGACAGGCAAAATACACCATGAATTTTTGAAACCACTATGAACGCATTGACCATCCGCCACCTGTTGATTGACATGAAGCCGCCATTGGCGCGGCATTGGAACGGCGGCGAGGTTTTTTTGAGCGCTTTTTTTGATGCCTTGTCCATGAGCTTCCCAGTGGGCGAGCAGTTTTTCATTGACTCTTTGCGCGAGGGTTTGACGCAGTTGCCGGCTGATCAACAACCGGCTTGGGCGCGCGAAATTCAAGGTTTTGTAGGCCAAGAGGCCACCCATCGGCGTTTGCATGAGTTGTATAACCAACATTTGGCCACCTTGGGATATGAAAATCACTGGGCACCTCGCATCCTCAAGCGCTTGAAGCGATTGGAAGCGTTCACAGACAAGCGCCACAAAGTCGCAGTGACCGCCTCCACCGAGCACCTGACAGCCATTTTTGCAGCCTGGTTGTTGCAGCACCCCAGTGTGTTGGCGCAAGCCCCCGAACGGATGCGCCAGCTGTGGCTGTGGCATGCGAGCGAGGAACTGGAGCACCGTTGTACCGCCTTTGACTTGTACCGCGCTTTGGATGGCAACGAGCTTTGGCGCAAACGCTGGATGCGCCTGGTCTCCATGCATTTCGCGCTCGATGTGCTGCGCCAAACCACGCACCACTTGTGGCGTGATGGCCAGCTCTTCAAATGGTCGACTTGGCGTGGAGCCCAGCACTGGTTGTTCGGTCGCCAAGGTTTGCTGCAATGGGGGGCCAGTCACTGGCGGGCCTATTTCCGCGCTGACTTTCACCCCAGTCAATTCGACGATGTCTCAGCCCTGCAGTGGCTTGGCCAGCATCAAGATCAATGGCGAACCATCTCCAAGCCTTGACACCCAATGGGCCCATGCCCAACGCCCGCGCCGACTTGCACGGCATGACAGATCTGCACGCCTACCCCTATCCGGTGCACTGGCATGGTCCACCGGGCAAAGCCCTGGCCTATATCGACGAAGGTCCACCTCAAGCCCGCCCCACGGTGTTGTTGCACGGCTTGCCCACCTGGGGATATGTGTTTCGCAACGTGATTCCATGGCTGGTGCAGGCCGGCCACCGGGTGTTGGTGCCTGACCTGCTGGGCTGCGGCCGCTCTGACAAGCTAGGCGACCCCGCCGCGCAGGGCCTGGGCACTCAATTGGATAGCCTCTCGCAATGGGCGCAAGCCTTGGGTCTGCACAACACCACCCTGTATGGCCAAGGCCTGGGAGGGTTGCTGGCATTTCGACTGGCCTTGTTGCTACCCGATCGGGTCGACCGACTGGTCTTGGCCAACACCCGCTCCCCATGGGATACCCGTGGTCGCAGCCGCCTGTCAGCCATGGCAGCCCAGTGGCCAGCTTGGAGCCCGCTCTATCCTTTGAAAGGGGTGTTGCGCGCAGCCTGCCAAACCCGTCTGGATGCCACCACCCTGCAAGCCTATGCAGCGCCCTACCCTGAGCGACACCTGCTGGCCACCGTGCGCCACCTTTCAGCCTGGCACCAATGGGACGTTCGCAAAGAAAAAAACCCAGCAGTGACCCAAGCCTGGCTGGCCATGGCCATGTGGCACAAACCCTTGTTGACCTTGTTCAGCAGCCGCGACCACCTGACCTTGGGTGGCCAGCACTGGTTCATCGACCAAGTCCCTGGCGCCAAGCGGCAACCGCATCAATTGATCCATCAGGCCGGGCATTGCCTGACCGAAGACAAAGGACCCGAAGTGGCCTTGGCCTTGCTGCAATTCATTGATCGGCCCCAAGTCAGCCTGCACTTGCCCAACACAAGTGCCTGGTCAGAAACCTGAACCCAATTTGCCCAAACCTGTAAAGACCGGGTTTGCGCCCACGATGCCTTGCGCCGGCTCAGCCCATGCCTCAAAGGGCCAAAGCACTCGCATACAAAGCGATGGAACACAGCATGCCCACACCCCAAACCACCGAGCGCCAACTGGCCTTGTCGGTGACATAGCAGTAAATATAGGCCAACCGCGCCAGCACAAAAACGACCGACAAGGCCTGAATGCGCCCGGTATCCACCTGGGCCAAGCTGGCCACGATCACACCAACCGCAAAAAAAGGAAAGGCCTCAAAAGCATTGGCTTGCGCCGCATTGGCACGTGCCCGGGCCCCGCTTTGTTGCGCCAACCACTGGCGCGGGTTGTGGTTGTCGTAATGGGCAAAACCCCACTTGGCCACGGCGGTGGCCAGCAAGGGCATCAAGCCTGCCATCAAGAGGCAAGCAATGGCTGTGTAGGAGATCACGGTTGGCCTTTCGGTTCAGGGTTCGAAGGATGGTTGGGTGCAGTTTGGGAGGCCAAGCAGGCGCAAGCCTTAGGCCCCAGCCAAGGCTGTCTCTACGGCCTTGGCCACGCCCAACAATTCAGCATCATGGCCATTGGCGCGGGCGAGCATCAAGCCCACGGGCAAGTCGCCTGGGGCTTGACAGGGCAAGCTGATGGCGCAACCGTCCCAGTAATTGATGGCAAAGGTGTTGCGCAGCAACAGCCGATTGGCGGCAAAAAAAGCGGCATCGCTGGCGCAGGTTTCCGCGATGGGCGGTGCCACCATGGGCACGGTGGGGCAGATCACCGCATCAAAGCCTTGCAAAGCTTGGTTGGCGCGGGCTATCCAGGCTTGGCGCTGATCGATCATGGTCAGATAGTCGGCCGCGCTCACCCCTTGCCCCAGCGCCATGCGCTGGGCCACGCGCTGGTCAAAGCGATCGCCATCGGCGGCCAAACGGTGGCGGTGTGCGGCATACGCCTCGACCGGCGAGAAACCGCCTGGGGCATTGAGGGTGGCGATCTCGCCCAAACCTGCCCAAGACACCTCTTCGATCAAGGCACCGGCCGCCGACAAGCGCGACAAGACACGCGACAAGGCTTTGGACACATTTGCATCCAGTTCGTCTTGCATCAAGGTGGTGGGCAAAGCCAGGCGCAGGCCTTTGACCGATCGCTCACGCAGGCTCAGCGCTTGGCCACTGAGAATGGCGTCAAGCAAGACCGCATCGTCCACGCTGCGGGTGATGGCACCCACGGTGTCGAGCGAGCGCGCCAACTCCATCGCCCCTTGGCGCGTCACCCGCGATTGGCTGCCTTTGAAACCCACCAGGCCACACAAAGCAGCGGGAATGCGCAGCGAGCCACCGGTGTCCGAACCCAAACCGGCCACGGCCAAGCCCAGGCCCACCGACACGGCAGCCCCTGAAGATGAGCCACCTGGGATGCGCGCCACCGCCGCGTCCGCCGGGTTGGCGGGCGTGCCCCAATGCGGGTTGTAGCCCACCCCAGAAAACGCAAACTCGCTCATATTGGTTTTGCCGATCAGGGCCGCACCGCAGGCGCGCAATTGGGCCACGGCCGGAGCGTCTTGGCGGGCCGGGGCTTCGTTGGCGCACACCACGCTGCCAGATGTGGTGGTTTCACCCGCCACGTCAAACAAGTCTTTGATGCTGACCGGCAAGCCCGCCAAAGGCCCCAAGCGCACACCGCTGTGCCGCTGCGCGTCGGCGTGGCGCGCGCTGGCCAAGGCCGACTCGGTCCACAAGCGGGTGAACACATGAGCCGCCGCAGGGGTGCTGGCCTGCGCCAAGGACTGCTCAACCCAGGCTTCGCAGGTGGTGTGGCCGCTGGCCAAAGCTTGCTGCAAGTGGTTCACATCGGCGTTTCGGTTCGGAGATGGGGACATGGAGGTTCTTTTCGATGGAGGAGAAAACAGGCTCACAAAGCATTGATGCGCTGGGCCAACTCGACATCACGCTGGGTCACACCGCCGGCATCGTGCGAGTGCAAGCGGATCGACACCCGGTTGTACGACTGCGACCAGTCCGGGTGGTGGTCCATGGCCTGGGCCAGCAATGCCACTTGGGTGACAAAACCAAAGGCCTGAACGAAGTCGGCGAACTGCCAATCGCTGGCCAAACAGGGCTCTGATGCCTGGTAGGTCCACCCCGGCAAGGCGGCCAAGGCGGCTTGGATATCGGCGTCTGGCATCGCGGTGGGCATGGTCATATCGAGCGATGGGTATCGCGGTGGATCAGGGCTGTCCATTGTGCCAAAGCCCTGGCACTGGCGAGGCGGTGCGCTGCAGGCTTATAAAAACTCAGGCGACTGCACGCACATCAACACCGTTTGCGACACCCCATCCCGCTGGCGCGAGCGCAGCCACCAGACCGAGCCTTTGCGCACGCTCAGACCCGACTCGGGCACGTTCAAGGCCAGGGCCAAGATCTGCCCCAGCCAAGGCTGATGTCCCACCAGCAAGGTGGGTGTTTTTTGGGCTGGCCAATGAACCAAGTTGAGCAGTTGTTCAGCCTGGCCGTCTGGCGACAACTCATCACGCACCTTGTATTTGCGGCCCAAGCACAGCACGGTTTGCTCACAGCGCCTGGCCGGGCTGCTGAGGATGCGGGTGCTTTCGGGCAATTGGCGCTCCAACCACTGGGCCATGCGCAGGGCTTGCTTTTCTCCCCGGGTGGTGAGTTCGCGCTCTGCATCGCTGCCCCCGGGTGCGGCTTCTTCGGCTTCGGCGTGGCGCCACAAAATCAGGTCCATGGTTCAGGCCTTGTCTTGGTAGCGCACCATCAATGCTTTTTGGACACTGAGCAAGGGTGACGGGCTGTCTTTGGCCAAATCAACGTAATTGCCATCGCCTTGCAGGCTCCATGCATTGGCGGTGTCGTGCAAGTAAGCCACCAAACACTCGTCAATGATGCGCTGGCGCAAGACAGGGTCATTGATTGGCCAAGCCAACTCGACGCGGCGCAGCATGTTGCGGTTCATCCAATCGGCACTCGACAGGTACAGCGACTCATCCGCGCCACTGCGGAAATAAAACACCCGCGAATGCTCCAAAAAGCGCCCAATCACCGAGCGCACACGGATGTTGTCGGTATGACCGGGCACCTGAGCGGGCAAGATGCAGGCACCGCGAACGATCAGGTCAATTTTGACGCCGGCACGGCCCGCAGCCATCAAGGCGCGCACCAGTTCTTCATCGGTGAGGGCATTCATTTTGGCCACCAGCCGGGTGGACACGCCGGCTTGGGCGGCCTGGGTCAATTGCTCAATTTTGTCCAGCAAGCGGCGTTGCAAATGAAAGGGCGCGACCCACAGTTGCTGCAAGCGCGGTGGCCGGTTTTGGCTGGCGAGCAGGCCAAACACGCTTTCCACCTCGGCGGTGAGCGCGCTATCGGTGCTCAAGTGGCTGATGTCGGTGTAGAGCTTGGCGGTTTTCGGGTTGTAGTTGCCAGTGGACAGGTGCACATAGCGCCGAATGTGCGACCCCTCGCGGCGGCTGATGAGCATCATTTTGGCGTGGGTCTTCAGGCCCACCACCCCATACACCACCTGGGCGCCAATGCGCTCGAGCTTTTCGGCCCAATTGATATTGGCCTCTTCGTCAAAACGCGCCTTGAGCTCCACCACCACCGTGACTTCAATGCCACGGCGCACCGCCTCGGTGAGCAAGTCCATCATGGCCGAGTCGGTGCCGGTGCGGTAAATGGTTTGCTTGATGGCCAACACCTGCGGGTCGTGCACGGCTTCGCGCAAAAACGCCAACACCCCGTCAAAACTCTCGAAGGGCTGGTGAAACAACATGTCGCCTTTTTTGCGCAATTGCTCGAACACCGAACCGCGAGAAACCATCTGGGCTGGAAAGCTGGCCCGGTATGGCGCAAACAACAACTTGGGTTTGTCGATCAAATCGATCAACTGATTCAATCGCACCAGGTTGACCGGGCCATGCACCCGGTACAAAGCTTGGGCCGGCAAGTCAAACTGCTGCAACAAAAAGTCAGCCAAAAAAGCCGAGCAACCCGACGACACCTCCAAGCGCACAGCAGCGCCGTAGTTGCGGTGCTGCAAGCCTTGGCGCAATGCGGTGCGCAGGTTTTGAACATCTTCAGAGTCCAGCGCCAAATCTGAATGGCGGGTGACGCGAAACTGGGAAAACTGACCCACCTCACGACCTGGGAATAAATCGCTCAAATGGGAGCGGATCACGCTGGACAAAGAGACAAACAGGCTTCGCTTGCCCGCCAATTTGTCAGGCATGCGAATGACGCGGGGCAAAACCCGGGGCACCTTGACAATGGCAATTTCGTTTTCACGGCCAAAAGCGTCTTTGCCCGACAAATGAACAATGAAATTCAGCGATTTGTTGGCCACCTGCGGAAAAGGGTGGGACGGGTCCAAGCCGACTGGGGTGAGCAAAGGTTTCACCTGGCTTTGGAAATACGATTTGACCCAGTTCTGTTGGACTTGATTGCGTTCGTTGTGGGACAGAATATGAATGCCACTTTTGGCAAAAGCTGGCAACAAGGCCTCGTTGTACAACTGATATTGCTCATCCACCAAGGCGTGGGCACGCTCGCTGATGCGGGAATGGCTGTCCAGGCCATAGGGCCCCGCATGTTTACCTTGGCGTGTAGCGCTCAGGTGCAACTCGGCGCGCACTTCGAAAAATTCGTCCAAATTGGACGACACGATGCACAAATAGCGCAAGCGCTCGAGCAAAGGCACATCGGTGCGCCGCGCCCAGTCCAAAACGCGCAGGTTAAAGCGCAAGATGCTTTCGTCGCGATCGAGCAAAGGCAAATGGTCAGCGCGGTCTGAGATAGGTGGGTTCACAGCGTTTCATTCATGCACACAGGCGTTGAAATGATCTTAAGTTGCACATTCAGATAAATTATGACATTCATGTGGCTTGAAAGTGACATGGATCAAAGGTTGCCCAAATCGCCAATTGGCGTCTTGCCCATCCTCCTGGGCCTGCGAAATAGACGGGCAGGTCCGGTAGCAGGCTTGAAACCATTCAACCAGCACCTGCTGGCCACTCAAGTCAGCGGCAAGGTTTGCACCATGCGCTGGGCCAAAGCCAACGAGCGCTGGGCGTCTGAAGATTCCACCATGATGCGCAGCAAGGGTTCGGTGCCACTGGGCCGCACCAGCACACGACCTTGTGTGCCCAACTCGGCATGAACCCGCTCGATCTCATGCTGCAAAGGTTTGTGGGCCGTCCAATCGAAGCCCTTGGGCGTGCGCACATTGAGCAATGTTTGTGGGAACAATCTCACCCCTTCCAGGATCTGCGCCAAGGTTTTCTGCTGATTCACGCAGGCTTGCAGCACCTGCAAAGCGCTGACCATGCCGTCACCGGTGCTGTGCTTATCCAAAGCCAGCAAGTGGCCCGAGCCCTCGCCACCCAATAGCCAACCGCGCGCCTCCAAAGCCTCGAGCACATAGCGGTCGCCCACCTTGGCGCGCACCACCTCCACCCCTTGGGCGCGCAAGGCCAACTCCACCGCCATATTGGTCATCAAGGTGCCCACCACCCCTGGCAGGGGCAGGTTTTGGCGCAACCGGTCTTGAGCAAGCACATAAAGCAATTCATCGCCGTTGTACAAACGACCTTGGGCGTCGACCATTTGCAAGCGATCGGCGTCGCCGTCCAATGCCACGCCATAGTCAGCCCCATGCGCCAACACCGCAGACACCATGGCCTCGGGGTGGGTGGCCCCCACGCCTTGGTTGATGTTGAGCCCGTCGGGGGCGCAGCCCATGGTCACCACCTCGGCACCCAACTCTTGGAACACCTGGGGGGCCACTTGGTAGGCCGCGCCATGGGCGGCATCGACCACCAGCTTCAAGCCTTTGAGGCTGAGCTGGGCATCGATCGTGCTTTTGCAAAATTCGATGTAACGACCCGGCGCATCGTCCAAGCGCCGCGCTTTGCCCAGGGCTTGTGAGCTGGCCCATTCGGGGGGTTGCTGCAAGCGCGCCTCGACCGCCAGCTCCCAAGCATCGGGCAACTTGCTGCCATGCTGGTTGAAGAACTTGATGCCGTTGTCCGGATATGGGTTGTGGCTGGCGCTGATCACCACCCCCAATTGGGCGCGCTGGGCACGGGTGAGGTAGGCCACCGCTGGCGTGGGCAAAGGGCCGAGCAATAGCACATCGACACCGGCCGAATTGAAGCCCGACTCCAAGGCCGACTCGAGCATGTAGCCAGAAATGCGCGTGTCTTTGCCAATCAAGACCTTGGGCCGGGGGTGGTCTTGCTTGAGCACCTGCCCCACTGCGTGGGCCAGCATCAACACAAAATCAGGCGTGATCGGGGCTTGGCCCACGGTGCCACGAATGCCATCGGTTCCAAAATACTGTCGGCTCATGCTTGCGTCTCCGAAATTTTTTTCATCATCAGGCCGTGGCGGGCTCAGGGGTATCAGGCCCTGTGCTGGGTTGCGCGGCCACCCACACCTTGACCGCGGCCATGGTGTCGGCCACATCGTGCACGCGCAGCACACGGGCGCCGCGCTCCAACGCCAACACCGCTGCGGCCACGCTGGGCACGATGCGCTGGTCCACAGGCAATTCAGTCACCGCACCCAGCGAAGATTTGCGCGACCAGCCCAACAACAAACCGTGGCCCAAATCCAGCAGTTCTGCTTGCCGCGCCAGCAACTCGAAATTTTGCGCCACAGTTTTGCCAAAGCCTATGCCGGGGTCGAGCAAAACGCGCTCGCGCGCCACGCCCAGCGCGCCCAGGCGGCTGGCATGGTGACGCAAGAAATCTTTGACCACCCCCAAGGCCCCACCCACCATGGGCTGCACTTGCATGGTGGCGGGCTCGGCATGCATGTGCATCAGGCACACGCCACATTGGCCATGCGCGGCCACCACTTCTGCGGCACCGGTTTGGCGCAAGGCCCATATGTCGTTGATGATGTCAGCACCCGCGTCCAAAGCCAATCGCATCACCGCTGGCTTGCAAGTGTCCACTGAGACCGGCACCTGCCAGCCCACCGCGGCTTGCACCACGGCTTGGATGCGGGCCCATTCGGTAGCGGCATCCACCGCCGCAGCCCCAGGCCGCGAAGACTCACCTCCGATGTCCAAAATGTGTGCGCCCTCGTGCAACAAGCGCTCGGCATGTGCGATGGCGGCAGTCGCCTGGGGGTGTTGACCGCCATCGGAAAACGAGTCGGGGGTGACATTGACGATGCCCATCACCCAAGGCTTGGCCAAGTCCAGGTGAAACCGCGTGGTCTGCCAAAAAGACGCATGGGGCCGAAGCCCCATGTGGTGGTGATCCATGCGCTGGCTCAGGCCGTAGACGCCGCTGGATTGGTGGTCGCCGTCGCATTGCCGCCACCGTCACCGCCCGATGGGGGCGGTGTGCGCGCCACCCAGTCTTTGTGGGGGCTGGGCTTGCGACCTGCCATGATGTCATTGAGCTGGTCGCTGTCAATGGTTTCCCACTCCAACAAAGCATTGGCCATGGCGTGCATCTTGTCTTGGTTGTCTTCGATCAATTGGCGCGCCAAGGCGTACTGGCGATCAATGATGCTGCGCACCTCGGCGTCGACCTTTTGCATGGTCGCTTCGCTCATGTTGGTGGTTTTGGTCACCGAGCGGCCCAAGAACACTTCACCTTCGTTTTCGGCATAGACCATGGGGCCCAGCGCCAAGGACATGCCATAGCGCATCACCATGTCGCGGGCGATTTGGGTGGCGCGTTCAAAGTCGTTGCTGGCGCCGGTGGTCATTTGCTTCATGAACACCTCTTCGGCAATGCGGCCACCGAACAACATGCTGATTTGGTTGAGCATGTATTCGCTGTCGTAGCTGTAGCGGTCTTTTTCGGGCAGGCTCATGGTCACGCCCAAGGCGCGGCCACGCGGAATGATGGTGACTTTGTGCACCGGGTCGCACTTGGGCAATAACTTGCCGATCAAAGCGTGGCCAGACTCGTGGTAGGCCGTGTTGCGCCGCTCTTCTTCGGGCATGACCATGCTTTTGCGCTCGGGTCCCATGAGGATTTTGTCTTTGGCTTTCTCAAAGTCTTGCATCTCGACCACGCGGGCGTTGCGGCGGGCGGCCATCAGCGCGGCTTCGTTGCACAGGTTGGCCAAATCGGCGCCACTCATGCCAGGGGTGCCCCGGGCAATCACGGCGGCATTCACGTCCTGGCTGAGCGGCACTTTGCGCATGTGGACATTGAGAATTTGTTCACGGCCACGGATGTCGGGCAAGGTCACATAAACCTGTCGGTCGAAACGGCCTGGGCGCAACAAAGCAGCGTCCAAAATATCTGGGCGGTTGGTGGCAGCCACCACGATGACGCCCAAGTTGGTTTCAAAGCCGTCCATCTCGACCAGCATTTGGTTCAGGGTTTGCTCGCGCTCGTCATTGCCCCCGCCCAAGCCTGCGCCACGTTGGCGACCCACTGCATCGATTTCATCGATGAATATGATGCAAGGCGCATTTTTCTTGGCGTTTTCGAACATGTCGCGCACACGGGCCGCGCCCACGCCGACAAACATCTCGACAAAATCAGAACCGGAAATGCTGAAGAAAGGCACTTTGGCTTCACCGGCAATGCCTTTGGCCAACAGGGTTTTGCCCGTTCCGGGAGGGCCCACCAGCAACAAGCCACGGGGGATGCGACCGCCCAGTTTTTGGAATTTTTGCGGGTCTTTCAAGAAGTCGACCACCTCTTTGACTTCTTCTTTGGCCTCGTCGCAACCCGCCACATCGGCAAAGGTCACAGTGTTGTTGTTTTCGTCGAGCATGCGCGCTTTGCTTTTGCCAAAGCTGAAAGCACCGCCTTTGCCGCCGCCTTGCATTTGGCGCATGAAGTACACCCACACACCAATCAGCAACAGCATCGGGCCCCAGCTGACCAACAAGGTCATGAGCAAAGAGCCTTCTTCGCGCGGTTTGACATCGAACTTGACATTGTTGGCGATCAGGTCGCCGACCAAGCCGCGGTCGAGATAGGTGGCTGTGGTGCGCACCTTGCGGTCATCTGTGGTGATGGCAACTATCTCGGTGCCGCCTTGGCCTTCTTGGATGGTGGCGGTTTTGATGCGCTTGCTGCGCACCTCGTCCAAGAATTCTGAATACCCCAGATACCCTGAGCCAGGCCCGGCGGTCTTGTCAAATTGTTTGAACACGGTGAACAGCACCAGGGCAATCACCAACCACACCGCGATTTTGGAAAACCATTGATTGTTCAACACATGCTCCGACAAGTTACACCCAAGCCCCAAAACGGGTACCAGGTAGCTTGAGATCATTTTAGGCTTTTCAATCCCCCCTAGACGCCCATGGGGGTAAAACACGGGTCAAGGGCGAAAACCTGGGCTTTTTATCAGGGGAAATGAACAAAAACCCAACAAACCAAAGGGTCAGTTCAGGGCAATCAGCCCCATCCCCACCAAAAAGGTCTCGGATGACTTGTCGCGACTGGCCTTGGGCTTGATGGGTTTGACCACCTTGAAATGGGCTTTGAACAGCTTGACCCATTGGGCATAGCCACCGCCATGAAACACCTTGACCACCAAAGCGCCTTGGGGCTTTAAATGGTGCTGGCAAAAATCCAGTGCCAACTCGACCAAGTGTTCGATGCGGGCTGAATCCACCGAGGCGAGGCCAGACAAATTAGGCGCCATGTCTGACACCACCACATCCGCCAATCGGCCATCCAAAGCCAGCACCAAAGAAGCCAACACCGATTCGTCGCGCAAATCACCTTGCAAAAATTGCACCCCTTCGATGGGCTCCATGGGCAACAAATCCATGGCAATGATGGTGCCCTGCAGTGCGCCGATGGCCGCGCCTTGGGGTGACAAACGCCGACGCATGTATTGGCTCCAGGCCCCAGGTGCGCTGCCCAAGTCCACCAGCACCTGTCCGGGCTTGATCAAACCCAGGGTTTCATCGATTTCTTTGAGCTTGTAGGCCGCACGGGCGCGAAACCCTTCTTTTTGCGCCAACTTGACGTATGGGTCGTTGACATGGTCATTGAGCCAAGACTTGTTGACTTTTTTGCTTTTGGTTTTGATTTTCATGGGCCAGCCTGGGTCGGGGGATAATACCTGCCATGCCAGCCATATTTCTCACTCCCGCTCAGCGCAAAGAACACCGCGCCCTCGCCCACCACCTGGACCCGGTCGTGATGATTGGCAATGATGGATTGACAGCCTCTGTCCAAAAAGAAGTGGATGCCGCTTTGCATGCCCATGGGCTGATCAAAATTCGCGTCCTGGGCGACGACCGTGCCGCCCGCGAAGCCATGTGGCAGCAGTTGGCCGAAGCCTTGAACGCAGCGCCCATTCAACACATTGGCAAGTTGCTGGTGTTGTGGCGCCCCAAGGCCGAGAAAAAACGCGTCATCGACGAGGACCGCATGCCCGGTCCGCGCGAGGTCAAGGTACTCAAATACAGCAGCCGCGGTGGTCAGCGCCCAGAGGTCAAGCGCTTGCAAGTGCTGGGCAATCAGCGCTTGACGGCGGGTGGCCAAGTCAAGCGGGCCAAGCCCAAACAGCGCTCCATCAAGAAAACCAGCCAAAGCTGAACCCAAGCGCTCAGGCGGCAAGCTTCAGGCTTGGGGGCCCGGAGCACTGGGGGATATGGGCAAGTGCCCATCCAGCATGGCCGGACTGATTAGCCACACATGAGCCGTCAAGCAGACCCATTGCAGCAACCAGAACACCGTGCCCAAACTGTGCCACAGCGCCAGGTTTTCGCGCGCGACGATCCGGGGCGCAATGCCCCATTCCACCATGGCCGCCAACATCATCGCGGCCAAAATCAAAACACGGGGGGCATGCGCACGACCCAGCCGTTGGTCCAGCTGCCTTTGAGCCCAAAGGCAAAACACACCGCACAACAAACCCACCCAGGTTTGGGCGCTGAAAAGCTGAGCGGCCAACCCACCGGCCATGGCCTTGGTCGGTGCATGGGCAAACAACAAGGGCACGACCCATGCGCCCAAGGCCGTCAGGCTGCCCCACCACATGGCAGCGACCAGCCACAAGCTGCGCTGCCAAGCCATCAAAGGTAAGACACCTGGATGATTTCGTAACGACGTTGGCCACCTGGGGCCTGAACCACCGCCACATCGCCACTTTCCTTGCCGATCATGGCCCGCGCAATGGGGCTGCTGATGTTGATGAGCCCCAGCTTGAGATCGGCCTCGTCTTCACCCACGATTTGATAGGTGACGCGGTCGCCAGAATCCTCATCCTCCAACTCCACGGTGGACCCAAACACCACTTTGCCCTCGGCATTCAGGCCCTTGGGGTCAATGACAGACGCCATAGACAGTTTGCTCTCGATGTCTTGAATGCGCCCCTCAATGAATCCCTGGCGGTCTTTGGCCGCATCGTATTCGGCGTTCTCGCTCAAATCACCTTGAGCGCGGGCCTCGGCAATGGCTTGAATCACCCATGGTCTGTCCACCGTTTTGAGTCGGTGCAGTTCTTCCTTGAGTTTTTCGGCGCCGCGCAAGGTGATGGGAATGGTGGCCATGTCTCGACATCCTAAAAAAAACCGCCGGGGGTCGCCCCCCAGCGGTGTGTTGTTATGGGTAAATTATGCCGCCAATTGGGCGTGCAACTCCTGGACCGAATAAACCTCGAGGTGGTCCATGTGCTGCATGCCTTGCACCGCGGCCTCCGCACCGGCTATGGTGGTAAAGGTGGTGACCCGGGCCAGCAGTGCAGAGGTGCGAATTTGCCGCGAGTCAGCAATCGCATTGCGCCGCTCTTCCACCGTATTGATGACGAGCGCGATCTCATTGTTTTTGATCATGTCCACCACATGCGGGCGGCCTTCGGTGACTTTGTTCACCGCAACCACAGCCAAGCCGGCTGCGGCAATGGCCTGGGCCGTGCCCTTGGTGGCCACCAAGTCAAAACCCATGGCCACCAAATCGCGGGCCACCGCCACCGCCCGTGGCTTGTCGTTGTTTTTCACGGTCAAGAAAACCTTGCGCACGGCATCGGTGGGGCGCGGCAACCTGGTGCCCGCACCCATTTGACTTTTGACAAAAGCCTCGCCAAAGGATTTGCCCACACCCATGACCTCACCGGTGGATTTCATCTCTGGGCCCAGGATGGTGTCCACGCCAGGGAATTTGACGAACGGAAACACCGCTTCCTTGACGCTGAAATAAGGTGGAGTGACCTCTCGGGTGATGCCTTGGCTGGCCAGGCTTTGGCCAACCATGCAACGCGCGGCCACCTTGGCCAATTGAATGCCGGTGGCCTTGCTGACATAGGGCACGGTGCGGCTGGCCCGCGGGTTGACTTCGAGCACATAAATCACGTCTTGGCCGTCCACATGTTGGATGGCGAACTGCACGTTCATCAGGCCCACCACATTCAAAGCCTCTGCCATGGCCGCCGATTGGCGTTTGAGCTCAGCCACCGTTGCGGAAGACAGCGAGTAAGGCGGCAAAGAACAGGCCGAGTCGCCGCTGTGCACACCCGCTTGCTCGATGTGCTCCATCACGCCGCCGATGAAGGTTTTGCCCTCGGGGTCGCGCAGGCAATCGACGTCGCATTCGATTGCGTCATTCAGGAAGCGATCGAGCAAAACCGGCGAGTCGTTGCTGACCTTGACCGCCTCGCGCATGTAGCGCTCCAAGTCGCGTTGTTCGTGCACGATTTCCATCGCCCGACCACCCAGCACATAGCTGGGCCGCACCACCAAGGGGTAGCCCAAAGCAGCGGCTTTCTCCAAGGCCTCGGGTTC
>CAXNFO010000006.1:0-19295 GCA_964201395.1 Limnohabitans sp. | reverse complement strand
GTTCAGCCGCCGCCGCAGTTTTGGCGGGCAAGGTGCCGCCGCTCTTCACGCATTCGTCCACAGTTTTGAAGGCGGTGAACTTTTTGGTGTTGCCATAGCTGGCACTGGTTTTGTCGTGGCAAATGCCCGTGTCAGACTTTTTCACCGCTGGTTCTTCGGCTGACTTGGGGTCAGCGGCCAGGGCCAAACCCAGGCTCAAGCCGAAAAGAAGGGTTGTCAAGCATCGAAAATTGGTTTTTCTCATGTACTGCTCCTGGTGATAAAAAATCGCGCGGTGACCCAGGAAAACCCAAGGGTGCGGATCACAGTCGGGTGACTTTGGCTTGCAACAAAGCGCTCTGCCCGCGGGCCAAGGCAGCCAAACAGCGTTCGATGGCAGCGGGGACATCGGCAGGGTCGCTGACCCACTCCCCATGGGCACCAGCTGCCTGGGCCACCATGGCGAAGTTCATGTCGGGCGCCAAGTGCGCTTCATAGGCTTGGGTGGCTTTGGCCACCCCTTCAGGGAAAACGCGCAGCGTGGCTTCTTTGACCGCTGCCCAACCACCGTTATCGAGAACGATGGTGAACACCGGCAAGCTGTATTGCTTTGACACAGCCATGCTGGACTGCGGATTGCCGAAATAAAACGAGCCATCGCCCGAAAAAGCCACCACGCAACGATTCGGTTGGGCCAACTTGATGCCCAAAGCCATGCCCGCTGAAAAGCCCAATCCACCACCGGCCAAGCCCACGTGGGAACCCGGCACCGTGCGCGGCACTTGCATCGCCACCACAGGGGCATTGCGGATG
The DNA here is from genome assembly GCA_964201395.1 of Limnohabitans sp. Classification (GTDB taxonomy): domain Bacteria; phylum Pseudomonadota; class Gammaproteobacteria; order Burkholderiales; family Burkholderiaceae_C; genus Limnohabitans. Next base: position 18,503 of record CAXNFO010000006.1, on the reverse strand, counting down.
GCTTCGTTGAGCACGATGGCGTCGGCCGGAATGGCACGGGCCACAGCTGCACACAAAAAGTGGGGGTTGATTTGCCCGACTTTTCCCGGATCAGCGGCCAAATCGGTGGCGCGTTGACGGCGCTGTTGGCCCTCCTGGGCCATGCCAGCGACACGCGCTTGCGCCGCTTGGGTGAATGCAGGGTTCACGCGTTGCTGCAAGCGCGCCAATATTTGCGCCAAGATGCGACCACTGTCACCCGGCATCTTCAAGTGGCGCGGAAAACTCCACATCGGGTAGCTGCGCTTGTCGATGTCCACGTCGATGTGGGCCCACCAGGTGGCCGGGTTGACCGGCGTATCGCGCGGTATCCAAGGCACATCCACATCCACCATCAAACCCACATCGGCCTGGGTCACATGGGCCCCAGGAACGAAACCACTGAAGCAAGGCGAGTCGTGGGGAATGTTGAGATCGACGGCATTGCACTCGATCACACGGATACCGGCCAAGCGGGCCAAAGCATCCAGGGTGGCCACCGTCGCTGGGTTGCGACCGCTGTATGAGGTGATGATCAAAGGATGGCTGGCGGCCAACAGACGATCGACCACTTGATCAACAGCATCGGGATCGGTGCCCAAGGCGGGGGTCGCGCCATATGCTTGAGCGGGGAAATCATGCAACTGATCGTCACGCCAAGTTTCGGTCAAGGTTTCCCTGGCAAAGGTCAAATACACAGGGCCCTTGGGGTCGCTTTGCATCACGCTGTGGGCACGGCGCAAGGCTTCCTTGGCGATCACCCCAGACGGGAGGTTGTAGTCCCATTTGACATATTGGCGCACCAAACCACCTTGGTCATAGGGCTCTTGCACAAAATTCACAAAGGTATCGCGGGTGCCGGGCAATTCACCATGCGAGGTGTAAGGCGCGCGTCCCGCCATCAGCATCAGGGGTAAGCGGGCTTTGGAAATATTGTGAATGCCCATGCTGGCATTGGCGGTACCCGCATCCACATGCACCAACACCCCTTGGCCCCGGCCCGAGGCCAAGGCATAACCGGCGGCCATGTGGACAGCTGTGTTTTCATGCGGGCACAAAACCGTTTTGGGAAAAGCCTGACCCTGCTGGCGCCAGCGCGCCATCTCTTCGATCAGTGGGGCATGGTCGGTACCCAGATTGCAGAACAAATAATCCAAGCCCAGATCATTGAAGCCTTGAAGCAGATGATGGGCGGTGGTGTGCGTCTGGGACTGATCCATGCTCATGGGTGAGGACCCCATGGCGCAGCCATCATGAGTTTGTTTTCTTGCTTGAGGATCATGGGGCGCAACTTGCCCGCAAAAGCCATGAAAGCCTGATCGGCAAAAACACCCGCCCAAAAAGCACGGCGGTCGGCATCGTCATCAAACTTCCAAACGTGGATGATTTCGTTCAAAGCACCGACATCGCCCGTGAAATAACCAATCAATTTCTTGGGGTGCTTGTCCAAGGCAGCCCAACCTTCTGAGCCATACAAAGAAACCACTTCGGCCATTTTGCCGACCACCACTGAATAGGTTCTCAACTCATACAAAGCCATGACTTTTCTCCTGTTGAATGTCGTTTCATCTTACCAAATGGGGGTGACAAGTCCTGCCTTGCTTCCCCCTTGTATACCCTGATTCCCCACGTCAAAGGGGCTCGACACCGGTGCGCGACACGTCGCCCCACACATCGGCTTGTTGACAGACATGAACCCAAGCTTGCGCTGGCCCCAAGCGGGGACTTTGCAGGTCCAAAGCCAAGGCGTAAATGGTTTGGTGCGCGATGGCGCTGGGCAAAGGCCCCACCCATTCCACCCCCCGGTGGGCAAATGTGAGGATTTCACTGATGGCTCCCATCGCCATGGCCCCAGGAGGCGTACCCGCTTGTGACAAAGAAAGCAACATGGCCTCTCCGTTGTCAAAGCGTTGCACTTTGCTGCGCACCTTGTCCCAGAGGCCCATGGATGTGAGCAAGCCATGGATGTATCGACCTGATGAGGCATGGGTGTAAAAAATAGCGGATGCCCTCAGGACCGCGCTTTGCCAAGCTTCGAGGGTCGAAATATCCGGTCGCAGTTGTCCCTGCGCCACCGCCACACCCACATCCACCTGGGCCAAAAGGTGTGGCTTGCCAATCAGCCCCATGGAGGCGGCATGGGCGAGCACTGGGGCGGTTGCGATCCAAACATCGGCTCGCCAAGCATCGCGCGCCTTGGCCATCAATTCTGGAGTGGTGTTGAACCTCAAGGCCACCTGAAAGTCGTGGTTTTGCTCAAACCGGTCACAGGCCTTCTTCAATCCCATCTCCAGTGCTGCGACGCTGAAAACGCTGAGCACCTTGCCCGATGCCATGTGGTCTGTCGAGGGCCAGCGATTGGCTGGGTGGTCTGGATAAGCGGCATTCACTGGGGCAAAGCATAGCAGCCGCTCACCCCATCTCTGGCATGATGCTTTGCATGGCCCACATCACCACCTTGACCCTCAACCCCAGCGTGGATCTGCTCACCACCACTGCACAGGTGATGGACACGCACAAGTTGCGCTGTACCGCGCCGCTTTACCACCCCGGTGGTGGAGGCATCAACGTGGCGCGTGTGGTGCATCGCTTGGGCGGATCGGTCAAAGCGCTGTGGCTGGGTGGCGGCAGCACCGGGGATCAGCTGAGCGACATGCTGAATGCAGAATCGGTGCCGCACCAACGGATTCAGTGTGCGCAAGCGACCCGCCTGGGCTTTTCGGTGCACGAAACCCAAAGTGGTCGCGACTTTCGCTTTGTGATGCCTGGCCCCACAGCAGACCCTGATGCATTGAGCCAAGTCTTGCAGACCCTCAAGAGCACCGCCCTGGACAGCCGCTATTGGGTGATCAGCGGCAGTTTGCCGCCCGAAGCGCCGCAAGACTTTTATGCCGACATCGCCAGGCTGGCCCGAGCGCAAGATAAACGACTGGTGCTGGACGCGTCTGGTCCTGCATTGATGGCGGCAATGCGCGCAGGCGTTTTCATGGTCAAGCCCAGCTTGCGCGAAATGGAAGAAGTGGTCGGCAGGGCACTGCCCACCATGCCACAGCGTTTGGCGGTGGCGCGCGAATGGCTGGCGCAAGCGTGGTGCGATCTGGTGGCCCTGTCGCTGGGCCCTGAGGGTGCCTTGTTGGTCACCCACCAAGGCGCTTGGCATGCGCCAGGCTTGGCTGTCCCGGTGCGCAGCACGATTGGTGCTGGCGATACCTTTGTGGGGGCCTTTGTGTCCACCTTGGGCCAGATGTATCCCGACACCACCCCCAGCACATTTCGCCTGGCATTGCGCCACGCCATGGCGGCATCGGCAGCCGCCCTGGCGTCCTTGGGGACGGCCCTGTGCCAGGCCGAGGAGGTGGCGAAATTGCTGGATGCGGTGCAAGTCGTTTCTTTAGAAGATTAGGTTGATTTCTTTGATAAGTCGAAGGCATTGAACTGGCCTGAGGTCGAAGCAAATGCATGGCTTGCCATGGTTTGAAATAAAAAACCAAACCTCTCAGCTTTGAGTTCATTTCCATGGGTTGATGAGAGGATTGAAGCGTTGTTGGGTGAAATTGTGGGTGTTGCGTGGTTCAGCCTACCTAACCTGCATGCATGTTCAAACCTTGGTTTTTGAAAGCCCACAGCAGCACGCAAACGGTTAAGGCCGCGGCAGGCACAGACATGCCAGGGGCGCTTCCATGAACATGGCGGCGAAAAACCTGGAGCTGTTGGACCAGTTCAAAGACACGCCTGAAGAGGCCCAACAGGGACATAAAGCCACCTTCAGACTGACACCGCATTTGGTGTTGGCCGCCGCATTGCTGCACATGATGGCCAGCGACGGAGAAATTGACGACGCCGAGAGCAGCCAACTCCAATCGGTGATTGGTGGCGACCAACATGTGATGAACGTGGCGGTTCAATATGTGCAAGCCGTACCTTTGGCCCAGTTTTTGACCGATGCCTACCAAGTGCTGGACAAAGCCAGCACTTTGTGTGTGTTGACCAATGTGTGCGACTCCTTGCTGGCCGATGGCAGTGCTGGTGCTGATGAAGTGGCCTTGTTTGAGCGCATGAAAACCGCTTGGGGCATCGACACCGCGACCTTTGCCCCCTTTGAAAGGGCGATCGCCCTGAAAAACAACGATACGGTGATGGGTGAGTACAAAGCCGATCAACTGAATCAAACGGCTGGGTCCGCACACTTGGCGCTGGCAGCATCGTTGCTGTACATGATGGCCGCCGACGGCACCATTGCCACGGAAGAAATTGGCCAGTTGCAAACAGTAATCGGCGAATTCAAAGGCCTGCAAGAAGCCGCTTTGAAACAAGTGCGTTCGGTCAAGCTACCCGAATTTTTAAAGCGCGTCACGCCCAGCCTGAGCCCAGACGTCAAGCTCTACATCTTGACCAATGTGTGTGATTCGATGATGGCCGATGGCGACGTGGATGCGTTGGAGAGCAAAATTTTCCAAAACATGTTGACCGGTTATGGGCATGACAGCGCGAGTTTCAAGCCTTTTTACCAGTCGATCAAGGTCAAAAACATCAAAACCTTTTCGGCTTCGGTACTCAAGCCCAAGTTGATTTACAGCAATGTGGCTTCGGGCCAAGACAAAGACGAAAAAGGGATGCGCTTTAACCGCGACAACTCTTTCCAAAAGGATGCTGCCAAAGCAGGGGGCAAGCTTGATACCGCCGCACCCAAAGGCCCTGTGCTTTCCCATGTTTTGCCGGGGCAAGAGGGTGGCCATGCGGGCAACCGAACCATGCAAGACAACATCGACAAAGTCTCCCAAGTCTTTGGCGACGAAGATCGCATCCATCAGGTTCAAGAAAATGCGCTGGCCGATCAAAGCACCCAAGGGTTGAAGTCATCGGGCATCGATGACAACATCCAAACCGTTGATGGCCACGCCCCCCACCCGGCCGTGCGGGGACCTGTATTGCTGGCGGCAGTGACCCATGGGGCTGGACCCATCTTATTGAATACCGATGCGGTCCAGGCGCCCCAACCATTGCCGACACAAGCGCAGGCCAACGCCAATGTCATTGGCTTGCCAGGGCAAGTCATGAGCGATAACGTGGCAAGCCTGCCGAATCAAGGTATCGCCGATCGAAATTTGCCGTTGACCGCCACCTCTGATGGCGCAAACCAAGTCAAACTGGCGGCGACAGGTGTCGTCGATAACGCCATCAAACTCGCTGCCAGTGCCAACGAAGACCACCTTGAAAAACTGGCCGCCTCCCAAGGGGTAGTGAATGTCCAGGCAGTTCCAGACACGGCTGAAACCACTAATCGCCAAGGGCTGCCCAACAAGCCCGTGGGGGCGAACCAACAAGCTGCGCCCTCAACTGCAGCAGGGCTCAATCGGCAAGCCGTGTCCCAAGACCTGCAGAGCACAAACCGTGCTGATGCGTCCATTCAGACCATAGGCACCCACCGGGCCAAACTGCCCGACACGACAGTCACCCGCGCAAGCCCTTCGATCACCACGAGCACAGCTTCCGATCCAGGGCGCAACCTGAACGCTGCCCGCGCGGTGGTGCAAAAAGCCAATCGGCTGAAACAATTGAGCGAGCACGTGAGCCAATTGCGCTTGCGGCTTGACCAGTTGGCGGGGTTGAACCATGAGGTATTGGCTGCCGCCCAACAGGCCGCCGGTGGCCCTTGCAACCACTGCGGCAACCCCCAGTGCTTGTTCACCCATCACATCAAAACCCACACGGTTTGAGCTTCCGGGATGGGCCCGTGTAAGAAAACAAAGCGGGGGATAGCTCAGCTGGGAGAGCGCGTCGTTCGCCATGACGAGGTCGGGAGTTCGACTCTCCTCCTCTCCACCACCCATAAAAAAGCCAGCATCACTGCTGGCTTTTTTCATGCGCTAGACGCATCAATGGTCTGAACGGGCCCCTTTGGCAGGGCGCTTCTTCATGTCGCGGGGGACAAACACTTTGCCAGCACCAGGCCCTGAGCGCTCGGGGCGATCACCCGCGCCGACCACCCTGGGGCCGCGGCTGTTTCGGTCATTGAAAGACCTGCCTTCGGCGGGCTTGCCCGCAGCGGGCGCACCCCACACTTGCGGCGGACGGTCATTGCGCTCGCTGCGCTCGGCCGGCCGGGGCGCACGGTCAAAAGATCGGCCACCCGCCGGTGCACCACGGCCACCAAAGCGACCCGCACCAGGGGCGCCACGGCGTGGGCCGTCAAAGTCACGGGGACGCTCAGCGCGCTGCTGGGGCTCCAATCCGGGCACCACCTCTGCCTTGATCGGCTGGCGGGTATAGGCCTCGATGTCAAAAATTTTGCGGCGATCGCGGAACTCGGCAAAGGTCACCGCCAAGCCATCTCGGCCGGCTCGGCCAGTGCGGCCAATGCGGTGCACATAATCTTCTGCCTTCATCGGCAAGCCAAAGTTAAACACGTGGCTGATGGTGGGCACATCGATGCCGCGCGCGGCCACATCGGTGGCGACCAAAATTTGCACCATGCCTTGGCGCAATGCCATCAAGCGGCGATTGCGCAAACCTTGGCTCAAGGCACCGTGCAAAGCCACGGCGGAAAAACCGGCCTGCTGCAAATCCACCGCCAAGGCATCGCACTCAATTTGGGTGCTGGCAAACACAATCGCTTGGTCGATGGTGGTGTCGCGCAACCAATGGTCAAGCAACTTGCGTTTGTGCTGGGGGTTGTCTGCCCAAAACAGGGATTGGGTGATGTTGACGTGTTGTGCATGCTGGGCGTCGACTTGCACGCGCTGGGGCTGGCGCATCACGCGGGTGGCGAGTTGCTGAATGCGCGGCGCAAAGGTGGCGCTGAACATCATGGTTTGGCGGCGCTTGATGGTCAGTTGGTTGACCTCGGCCAAGTCATCGGAAAAGCCCAGGTCGAGCATGCGGTCGGCCTCGTCCACCACCAAAAACTGCACCTGGTCTAATTTGATTTGGTTTGAGCGTTGCAAATCGAGCAAGCGACCTGGCGTGGCCACGACCAAATTGGCGTTCTGCAATTTGGCAATTTGCAAGGCATAGGGCATGCCACCGACCACGTTGGCAATGCGCAGCCCAGGGCTGTGGCGGACCAAGTCGATGGCGTCATGGGCCACTTGCTGGGCCAACTCACGGGTGGGGCACAGCACCAAAGCGCCGGGTGTGGCCGGTTTGAAATTGCTCGGATGGGTGGGGTTTTTCCGCTTGGGCCGCTTGGGCGGCTCTTCGCCGCGGGCTTGGGCTTGGGCTACTTTTTCTTCCCACTCTTCCGATTGGGCACGGGCTTGGGCTTGGTGTTGTTGCAGCAAAGTGTGCAAAACCGGCAGCAAAAAAGCAGCCGTCTTGCCACTGCCCGTTTGGCTGGAAACCATCAAGTCGTTGTAAGCCTGCTCACCGCCGTCCATACGCATCGCCAAAGGTATGGTTTTGAGTTGCACCGTGGTCGGCGTGGTGAAGCCCAAGTCCCGAACGGCGGCCAGCAATTCAGGGGCCAAACCCAAAGCAGCAAATGCATCGTGCGCGGCTTCTGGGGCCAAGTCAGACGAAGCCACGCTGGCTTCAGCGGCCACACCTGGCTGGGTAGCGACGGGGGTCACCATCGGCTCAGGCAGGGTCACCGCAGGGACTGCATCCGATGTCACCGTTGCGGGCAAGCTGGGTGCCAAATCAGGTGTTAGCGTGGGTTGAATGGCGGCTTCATGAGCGGCCAAAACGGGGGAAGTGGAAACGGTATCGTTCATGCAAAACACGCTGGCGCAGGGGCCAGCGACTCCATCTGAGGTTTGAAAAAACATCAACCATCAGACAAAGTCAACGCCCAGATTAGCGGCGCGGGTGGCTCTCAACGTAAGAGCCCAAGGTGTGAGGCAGATGTGCGGGGGTTGTCCTTATTGAACAACGCCGTGCATTATGGCATAGAAGTGGATGGAGGGTCGGCGCGCAAAAAATGCGTGCGGTAGTGCTGCAACTCATCAATCGATTCGTGCACATCGGCCAGGGCCGTGTGTTTTTGCTGCTTTTTGAAGGCGCTGTAGACATCGGGTCGCCACCGCTTGGCCAACTCTTTGAGGGTGCTCACATCCAGGTTGCGGTAATGCAACCAGGCTTCCAACTTGGGCATGTACTTGACCAAAAACCGGCGATCTTGACCAATCGTGTTGCCGCACATGGGTGCGGTGCCTTTGGGCACGTACTGGGCCAAAAAGGCCAGCAACTGCTCTTCGGCTTGCGCTTCAGTCAGCACCGAGGCACGCACTTTGTCAATCAGCCCACTGCGCCCATGGGTGCCTTTGTTCCAGGCATCCATGCGGTTGAGCAAGTCATCGCTTTGATGCACCACCAACACAGGGCCTTCGATGCGCGGGTGCAGTTGGGGCCCGGTGATCACCACGGCAATTTCAATCAATCTTTCGACCTCTGGGTCCAGACCGGTCATTTCGCAATCGATCCAAACCAAATTTTGGTCAGATTTGGCCAAGCTGGGCGCTGGGCTGTCAGGGGTGTGTTCGCTCATGGCCTCATTGTCTCCCAAGATGCCTGTCCCAACTGATTGGGCCTACACTTGCCAGCCATGAACGCAACCCTTTACATGTCATTGGCATTCGGCTTGGCCCTGCTGCTCAACACCCTCACCAAATTGTGGTTGCTGACCCGCCAAGTCCGAAGCGTGTCCATGAATCGCGCCCAAGTCCCAGCGTCTTTTGCCAACAGCGTTGACTTGCCCGCACACCAAAAAGCAGCTGATTACACCTTGGCCAAATCGCGCCTGGCCTTGTACGACTTGGCCTTGGACGCAATGCTGTTGCTGGCCTGGACCTTGTTGGGTGGTCTCCATTGGCTGAACCAAACCCTGTTGGCTTGGGTCGGGTCTGGGTTGATTCAACAAATGGCGTTGATCGTCGGTTTTGTATTCATCGGTGGCTTGATCAATTTGCCCATGTCTTGGTACCAAACTTTCGTTTTGGAGCAGCACTTTGGCTTTAACCGATCGACCCCTGCCTTGTGGTGGAGTGACATGGCCAAAGGGATCGCCGTGGGCGCGGTCTTGGGGCTGCCGATCTTGGCCTTGGTGTTGTGGTTGATGCAAGTCGGCGGCGATGCTTGGTGGTTTTACGCTTGGGCCGCACTGGCGGTGTACCAGTTGTTTGTGATGTGGATCGCACCCAATTGGATCATGCCCTTGTTCAATAAGTTCACGCCCTTGAAAGACCCGGCGCTGGAAGCGCGTGTCAACGCATTGATGCAGCGCACGGGGTTTTCTGCCAAAGGTTTTTATGTGATGGATGGCAGCCGACGGTCAGCGCACTCCAACGCATTTTTCACCGGCTTTGGCACGCATAAACGTGTGGTGTTTTTTGACACCTTGCTCGCGCAGTTGTCGGCCGATGAGATGGAAGCGGTGTTGGCCCATGAACTCGGTCACTTCAAACACAAACACATCACCCAAATGATGCTGCTGCAAACTGTCCAAAGTCTGCTCGGCTTTGCGTTGTTGGGATGGCTGATGCAACAAGCTTGGTTTTTCACGGGTCTGGGCGTGCAGCCCCACATGGACGGCACCAACCAAGCGCTGGCCCTGCTGCTTTTTTTGATGGTTATGCCAGTGGTGATGTTTTTTCTGTCCCCCCTGTCAGCCTTGCATTCACGCCGCTGTGAGTTTCAAGCCGATGCCTTTGCAGGCGCCCATGCCAGCTCCACACAGTTGGCCAGCGCTTTGCTAAAACTCTATCAGGACAATGCCACCACGCTCACGCCTGACCCGTGGTTTGTGGCTTTTTACCACTCGCATCCGCCCGCTGCCCAGCGCTTGGCGCGCATGAGCGCATGAACCAACCTGGCTTGGTGGTGGCCAGCCATGGCCGCCATTGCTGGGTGGAGGATGACCAAGGCAATCGCCGCATTTGCCACCACCGTGGCAAGAAAAACAGTGCCGTGGTGGGGGACCGGGTGCAATGGCGGCCCAGCCAAGATGAGGGCACCATCGAGTCGATAGAGCCGCGCCGCAATTTGCTCTATCGCCAAGATGAATTGCGCACCAAGTCGTTTGCTGCCAACTTGGACCAGGTTTTGGTGCTGGTGGCAGCCGAACCTGATTTTTCACAAGACCAATTGGCACGCGCGCTCATCGCAAGCCACGCTCAAGGCATCACGCCCTTGCTGGTGGTCAACAAGTCAGATTTGGGCCCGGCATTTGCGCTGGCCTGGCAACGGATGGAGCCGTATCGACAAATGGGCGAAACAACCATGGCTTTATCGCTGAAAAGCGGGGCGGGCTTGGATGAGCTGCTGGCCCAATTGCAGGGCAAAATCACTTTGATTTTGGGCCCCTCTGGCGCTGGCAAGAGCACCTTGGTCAACCGTTTGGTACCCAGCGCGCAAGCCGCCACGGGGGAGATTTCCAAGGCCTTGCACAGTGGCCGCCACACCACCACCAGCACCCACTGGTATTGGCTGGGTGATGCGCGTGATGCAGCCCTGATCGATTCACCGGGGTTTCAAGAATTTGGCCTGCACCATTTAGATGCCCGTGATTTGGCGCGCTTCATGCCCGACATGCACGCTCAACTGGGCGACTGCAAGTTCTATAACTGCACTCACCTGCATGAGCCAGGCTGTGGGGTGCGATTGGCTTTAGAGCAGGGTTTGATTGACGCGAGCAGGTACCAGATTTACCAGCGCTTGTTTGCCCAACTCAGCCCCAGCGCTTGAAGTCAAGCCTCATGGGCACTGGTCTTTGTTCAAGACCACTCAGCCCAGCAAGCGGGCCAGGCTGAGCAAGGACAGCAACACCAACCACAACACCACGGTGCGCCAGACCAAACCGACCAAGCTGCGCAAATGACCCAGCTCGGGCTCACGCCCGGGCAGGCTTTCGCTGAATGGCGGCTCGCCCTCTTCGCCCAAGCTTTCACTTTTTTCGCTCAATTGGGCACCGCCCAATTGCACATTCAAAGCACCAGCGGTGGCAGCGATCAAAGTGCCATCGTTGTCGCCAGGGTAACGACTTGCGTGCTGCCGCCAGCAATCGATGGCCTCTTCAAAATTCCCCACGACGGCAAAAAACAAAGCCGTCATTCGCGCGGGCACCCAATCGATCGCATGCCAGGCGCTCTGGGTGACTTGGTACAAGGCCTCACTCACGCCTTGTAAAACATCGGTGGGATTCGTGGTTTTTTGGGGCTTGACCGCCATGGCGTATTGGCTCATGCGGTACAAAACAGCACCTGCAGGACCCAGGCCAAAAGCAGCGCCCAATGAAAACCAGGCCAAAACGCCAAAGACATGTCGATGGGCTGCAATCAGCGCATGCTCAATGACATGGCGCACCATTTCACTGCGGGGCAAGTCCATGGCATCGACCTGGTGCCAGTCTGCAAACAATTGGCGCGCCAGAACTTCATCACCCGCTTCCAAAGCCACACGGATGTCTGTGAAGTGATGGCTGAATTGGCGAAACCCGAGGGTGACATACAGCACCACCATGCTCCACAGCACAGCCACCGGCCATCCCACCCACCACAACAGCAAACCATAAATCAACCAACTGATGAGGGTTGGAGCCAGCACCGCGATCAACCAAACCAGCCAAGCGCGTTGGCTTTGCCCCATGTCCAGCGCACGGCACACCCAAGTGATCCAGGAGCGCAAACCAGTTTGCACCCAGCCTTTTTCCGACAAGGGGCGAACTTGCTCCAAGATCAATGCAAACATGAGGGCGATAAAGCTCATATGCCCATGATAGCGGGGGCCTGCCAAGTCCCCGATCAGGCCGATAAAAAGCGATAAAAATTACGCAACATGCCCGCTGTGGCACCCCAAATGAAGTGCTCTTGTTCACCGTGGCTATAAGGCATGGAGTACCACTCTCGGCGAACACCCTGGGCTTCATGGGCATGCCGTCTGTGGTGGGCGGGGTTCATTAAAAACGACAAGGGCACCTCAAAAACCTGTGCCACCTCGCTTGCGTTCGGAACCGGTTCAAAGCCAGGGTCGACCAGGGCCACCACAGGCGTGATGATGAAAGCCGAACCAGTTGTGTAGGTCGGCAGATGGCCCAACACCTGAACCAATGCGGGGTTCAAACCCACTTCTTCATGGGCCTCGCGCAAAGCCGTGTGCTGAACATCCTTATCCTCAGGATCGACTTTGCCACCGGGAAAAGCCACCTGCCCCGAATGGGTGGACATGTGATTCGCACGCCTTGTGAGCAACACCATGGGTTCGTCACGCATCACCAAGCCCAACAACACCGCTGCGGGCGACATGGGTCTGTCCAGGTAGGCGCGCTCTTGAACAAACTCAGGTTGCCAAACAGGTGGCGCGGTGAAACGGGCCCGCAAAGACATCTCATGCAAGCGTTCGCTGGGAACGGCTGGCAAGTGGGTATCGACAGACACAACCGGTGCCTTTTGGGCATCGAACCCGGGCAGTTTTGACAAAGGCGTCGTCAAAGTCACAGGCCTCAAAAAAAACCGCCCACTGCATGGCAAAGGGCGGTTGGTGCGGCAGGGAACCTGGGTTTAAGCCTTGGGGGCCGAGGCGCGGTGCACGAGTTTTTCTTTGATTCGGGCCGATTTGCCGCTGCGGTCGCGCAAATAGTAAAGCTTGGCACGGCGAACATCGCCCCGGCGCTTGACTTCGATGCTGGCAATCAAGGGACTGTAGGTTTGAAAAGTGCGCTCCACGCCTTCGCCGCTGGAGATTTTGCGCACCGTGAAACCGCTGTTGAGGCCACGGTTGCGCTTGGCAATCACCACGCCTTCGTAAGCCTGGACCCGCTTGCGGCTGCCCTCGACCACGTTGACGCTGACGATCACGGTGTCGCCAGGTGAAAACTCGGGAATGGTTTTGCCGAGACGAGCAATTTCTTCTTGCTCCAGGGTTTGGATCAAATTCATAGTTACCTCTGACGATCTTGGTTGCGCTGCACTGGGGGCCCCCATGCGTGGCGGTTTAAAAAACCTGTGCGCTGGAGGCGGCCAACCAGAGGATCGGAAAGCCCATGAGTATAGCCCATTTCGGCTACCCACCCTCTCCGGCAGATGCACCGCCGTCCTGAGGGTTTGCGGCAACACTGCTTTCGTCCTCGGGGGTGAGTTTTTGTTGGGCACGGGCCCGGGCAATCAAATCTGGCCGAAGCCGTGCCGTCAAGCTCAAACTTTGCTCGCGCCGCCAGCGCTGTATTTGGGCATGGTGCCCCGACAAAAGGGCCTCAGGCACCGCTTGACCTTGCCAGACCTCAGGTCGGGTGAAGTGGGGGCAGTCGAGCAAACCATCCATGTGTGGGTTAAAGCTGTCATTGGCATGGCTGTCTGGGTCATGCAAGACCCCCGGTTGCAGCCGCGCCAAAGCATCCAAAAAGGCCATGGCAGGAATTTCCCCGCCCGACAAAACAAAATCACCCAAGCTGATGTGCACATCCACATGGGCATGGACAAAGCGTTGGTCCACACCTTCATACCGACCGCAAAGCAACACGGCCCCAGACGCTGAGGCCGACCACTTTGAAACCACGGCATGGTTCAAAGCGGGCCCTGATGGCGCAAAAAAAATCAATGGGGCTTGGGTTCTGTCTTGCTGGCGATCTGCACGGATGGCTTGCAAGCAAAGCCACAGAGGCTCCGCCATCATGACCATGCCCGGCCCGCCGCCAAAAGGTCGGTCGTCGACCCGCCGGTAATTTCCACTGGCATGGTCACGCGGATTCCACAATCGCAATTGGACTTGGCCGCTGTCGAATGCACGGCGGATCACACCCGAGGCCATGAAAGCCTCAAACATCTCTGGAAATAAGGTGATGATGTCAAAGCGCATGCGCAGTGCCGCCTTCAATAATCGGCTTGCCAATCAACCAAAATCTGACGCTGCGCCAAGTCGACTTTGTCAATATAGACACCCACAAAGGGGATCATGCGCTCGACGTTTTGGCCATCTTGCATTTGTTTGAGCACCAACACCGTTTGAGCCCCAGTGGCCAATAAATCGCACACTTCGCCCAGCGCCAGCCCCTCACGGTTGACCACCTGCAAGCCCACCAAGTCCACCCAATAAAACTCGTCGAGATCGGGCGTAGGAAAACTGGAACGGGGAATGAAAACGCGGGCCGACTTCAGCGTTTCAGCCTGATTGCGGTCGGTCACATCATGAAAAGATGCCACCACAGCCCCGGAATGCTCGCGGGCTTGTTGCACGCGAACCAAAGAGGCCGATGTGAAAAATTTCGGGCCAGTCTCAGGTGGCAGCAAAAACCACCGTTTGGCCGAGAACAAGGCCTGGGGGTCGGGGCTGAAGGCATGCACCTTGACCCAACCTTTGATGCCCCAGGCATCCACCACTTTGCCCACCTCCACCGCATCAGGCGGCAGATCGGCAGGCTCCAGCCAAGGCGTCATGAGGAGGCCCCAGGCGGGTTCAGCGGCAAAAGCCGCGCATCAAGCGGCTTTGGTGCCAGCTTGTTTGACCAAGCGGTCGACCGTGGGAGAGGTTTGAGCACCCACACCCACCCAGTAGTTCAGGCGGTCATGGGCAATGCGCAAAGCTTCTTCGCCGCCTTTGGCGATGGGGTTATAAAACCCAATGCGTTCGATAAAGCTGCCATCGCGACGCACGCGTTTGTCAGCCACAACGATGTTGAAAAATGGACGGGCTTTCGCGCCGCCGCGGGAGAGTCGGATGACGACCATGGTTTATCCTTCGGGTGGTTGAATTTTTCAACGTTTGAGACACGCGACTAGGCCACCCGGCCAGCGACACGCTGAAAACCGATCATTATATCCCCTATATCCATGCCGACCCTCATTCGATCCAGCGTTGCAAGCGACATCCCGCGCTTGACCGCCATTTATGCCCACCATGTTGAGCACGGCAGCGGCAGTTTTGAACTGGTCGCGCCCGACGAGCCAGAGATGGCCCGCCGCCGCATGGCGGTGCTCGAGAATCAATTGCCCTATTTGGTGGCAGAGGTCGACGGCGTGGTGATGGGTTATGCCTACGCAAACCTTTTTCGACCTCGACCAGCCTACCGCTTTTTGGTGGAAAACTCGGTTTACATCGACCACCAAGCATCCAGATCAGGGCTGGGTCGGGCCCTGATGGCCGAAGTCATCCAACGTTGCGAAGCCACCGGTGCGCGCCAAATGATCGCTGTCATCGGCGACTCAGCCAACCAGGGCTCGATTCGTTTGCACCAAAGCCTGGGCTTTGAGCACGTCGGTCTGATACGCTCCAGCGGTTGGAAGCATGAGCGCTGGCTCGACACCGTCATGATGCAACGCGCCTTGGGCTTGGGCGATCTGACCACCCCCACCACCCACCAAAGCCCATGAAAAATAAAACCTTGGCCGCATGGCTTTCATTTTTAGGCGGCCCTTTGGGCTTGCACCGTTTTTATTTATTTGGGTGGTCCGACAACCTCGGTTGGCTGCTGCCGATACCGACCGCCTTGGGTGTTTATGGCTTGGATCGAATCCAAGAGTTTGGCGTGGATGACATGGCCAGTTGGTGGTTGGTGTTGCCACTGGGGATCAATATTGCCGGCTGCGCCCTCAACGCCATTGTGTATGCCCTGATGGGCCAAGAGGCATGGAACCGGCGCTTCAATCCGCAAGCCGACCCCATGTCTCACGCGGGCCAAACCAATTGGCTCACCATAGGTGCTGTGGTACTGAGCTTACTGATCGGCACCACCGCCTTGCTGTCAAGCTTGGCCTACGGCTTTCAACGCTATTTTGAATATCAAGTCGAAGAGGCGCGAAAAATATCTGAATGAGCCAAGTCATTCAAGGCGGCCGCTGACCCACAGCCCTTTACGGCTTGCATGCCATGCGTGCTTGCGTGACCCTACACCGGGGTAATGGCTTGCCCAGCCACCACTTGCCAATCGCTGTGATGAATGCGCGCAGGTGCCAGATCCGCCAGGGGCCGCAAAACGAATGCCCGCTCGCGCCAACGCGGATGGGGCAAGACCAAAGCCGGGCTGTGGACCACCGCTTCGCCATAAAAAATCAAATCCAAATCGAGCGTTCTGGGGGCGTTTCGGTAGGGCCGAATTCGGCCAGCGGCTTGCTCAATGCGCTGCATGTGCACCCACAAAGCGGGAGCGCTGAGTTGGGTGTCGATCTGGGCCATGGCATTGATGAAGTCAGGCCCCTGTGCCTGCCATGGGGACGATCGGTAGATCTTTGAACGCTGCAAATCCACTGTGGCCGGCAACGCTTCCAAGCACTTAAAGGCTTGCTCAATCTGCTTCAAGGGCTCGCCGTCGTTGGCACCCAAACCAATGAAAGCCCGGACCCAGTCTCGAACCATGAGCCCGACCGAAGTCAGTCCGCCGCGCTGGGGGGCGCATCAGCGTCGCCACGGCGGCGACGCCGACGACGGCGCTTTTTGGGCGCATCCGGGTCTTCGCCGCCAGTGGCTTCGATCGGCGCATCACCCGCAGGAGGCGTGGCCCGCTGGGAGCGTGCAACCCGCTGCGGCCGGGTGGTGGTGGCACGCAATTGGGCCAGCAAATCTTCACGGCCCAAATCGTCGGCCAAGCTGAAGGTTTGCCACCAATCTGCCAATGCTTCATCCACCTCGCCCACATCCGCACGCAAGCGCATGAAATCAAAACCAGCACGGAAGCGCGGCTGCTCAATCAAACTGAATGGGGCGCTGCCGCTGCGCTTTTCAAACCGCGGCTGCATCATCCAAATTTCGCGCATGTCCGCGGCCAGCTTGCCGCGCCCGGACACATCGCCGATGCGCGATTCAAAAACTTCATCAATGGCTTGTTGCAATGCAGGAAAAGGCGGGGAATGCTCAAGCAACCGATCCCAGGCCTGGCGCACGTCCGACCACAGCACGCAGGCGAGCAAAAAACTCGGTGCCACAGGCTTGCTTTCACCCACCCGCCGGTCAGTGTCCGCCAGCGCTGCTTTCACAAAGGCGTCATCCGCGCGCTCCACCACCACATCGAGCAAGGGGTAAATTCCTTTTTGCAAACCCACCACCTTGAGTTGCGCGATGCTGGCCAGGGCATGGCCGGTTTGCAGCAACTTGAGCATCTCGTCGAACAGTCGGCTTTGCGGCACCTCAGCCAGCAAACCCACCAAGCGTTTGAGGGGGGCCGCCGTATGGGTTTCGATCTTGAAACCCAAAGCGCTCAACTTGGCCGAGAAGCGCACCGCACGGATGATGCGCACAGGGTCTTCGCGGTAGCGGGCCGCTGGGTCGCCAATCATGCGCAGCAGCTTCTTTTTTGCATCTTTCATGCCGCCGTGATAGTCGATGACGTCCCCGGTCAAGGGGTCGTGGTACATCGCATTGATGGTGAAATCGCGCCGCGCTGCATCTTCGTCTTGCGGGCCCCACACGTTGTCACGCAGCACTCGGCCGCTGGCGTCAACGGCGTGCTTCATGCCGGCCAATTCAGATTTGCTGCTGCGCTCGTTGCCCTTGACCTGTTGGGCATCGGCGCTGTCCAGGTAAGCCCGAAAGGTTGAGACTTCGATGACTTCGTGCTCACGCCCCCGCCCAAACACCACATGCACGATGCGAAAACGGCGCCCAATGATGAAGGCCCTCCGAAACAGGGATTTGACCTCCTCTGGCGTCGCATTGGTGGCGACATCAAAATCCTTGGGCGACAAGCCCATGAGCAAATCGCGCACAGCGCCGCCCACGATATATGCCGCATAGCCCCGCTCTTGCAAAGTTTTGACCACTTGCACCGCACGCTCGTCGACCTGCGCGGAATCAATGCCATGCACGCTGGCCGCAATGACCACTCGCTTACCCAAGGGGGGCTTGTCGGCAGCGTCACTGCGTCCGAGCAGCTTATCGATGAATTTTTTGATCATGGGGAGGGGAACAATTCCAAAATGGGCCAGCCTCGCTGCTGCGCCACGGCGCGCAAACGCGCATCGGGGTTGGTCGCCACCGGGTGGTTGACCTTTTCGAGCAGGGGTAAATCGTTGATGGAATCGCTGTAAAAGGTGCTGCGAATCCCTGCCCAAGTCAAACCTTGCTGTACCAACCATTGTTGCAGACGAACGACTTTGCCCGGCCCAAACGATGGCGTGCCCGCAATTTGTCCTGTGAGCTCGCCGTTTGGATCGCGCTCAAGCTGGACCGCGATCAAGGTGTCAATGCCAAATGCCTGGGCAATGGGCGCAGTGACAAACTCATTGGTGGCGGTGACGATCAGCATCCGGTCCCCTTGTGCCCGATGCCGCTGCACCAATGCCGTGGCCTCAGGCCGAATGGCCGGAATGATCACATCGCGCATGAACGCTTGGTGTGCAATCGAACTGGCTTGCAGGCCACGTTCACGCACAGCCTGGGTGGCAAATTGCACATAGGCGTGGATGTCGAGTTCGCCTTGCTGGTATTGGCGGTAAAAGGCGTCATTGCGTTGCGCAAAGTTTTCGGCATCGGTCCAACCCATGTGGGTGGTGTACTGGCCCCAAGCGTGGTCAGAATCCAATGGCAAAAGGGTCTGGTCCAAATCAAACAGGCAAATCGATTCCAAA
>CAXNFO010000005.1:0-20152 GCA_964201395.1 Limnohabitans sp. | reverse complement strand
CCCTTGGTGAACTCAGACACAGGGGACGCAGCATCCTTGTTGCGCAACAAAGACTTGGGTGTGAAGATGATCAAAGGCTTACGCAAATTGCGCACCATTTGACGACGCAGCACGTGGAAAATCTGGCTGGCCGTGGTCGGCTGGACAATTTGCATATTGGTGTCTGCAGCCAATTGCATGAAGCGCTCCACTCGGGCCGAACTGTGTTCGGGGCCTTGGCCTTCATAGCCGTGGGGCAGCATCAAAGTGATGCCGTTCACACGGCCCCACTTCACCTCGCCAGAGGCAATGAACTGGTCAATCACCACTTGAGCACCATTGGCGAAGTCGCCAAACTGGGCCTCCCAGATCACCAAAGTGTTGGGGTCATTGGATGCATAACCATACTCAAAACCCAAGACAGCTTCTTCAGACAATATAGAGTCGATGACCACAAAGGGCGCTTGCTTTTCGTTGACGTTTTCCAAGGGCACGTAGGTGCCGATATCCCATTTCTCACGATTTTGGTCGTGAACAACGGCATGGCGGTGCGTGAAGGTGCCTCGCCCCGAGTCTTCACCGGACAAGCGGATGGGGTAGCCTGAGGCCACCAAAGACGCAAACGCCATGTGTTCGCCCATGCCCCAATCGACGGGTATGTCTCCACGCCCCATGGCAGCGCGGTCGTCATAAACTTTTTTGACCAATTGATGTGGGGTAATGGAGGCTGGCAAGGTGGTGATTTTTTCAGCCAAACGCTTCCATTCCGCAAGAGGAATGGCCGTATCCCCCGCATCGGTCCACTTCTTACCCAAGTAAGGAGACCAGTCCACCGTGAATTTGGTTTTGAAGTTGGTCAGAACGGGATCCGAGGTGTGTCGACCTTCGTCCAAAGCCTGCCGATAGGCTTTGACCATGTCGTCACCCAGTTGGCTGCCAAAACCTTGGGTTGCCAATTTGTCGGCATAGTGCTTGCGGGTACCTGGATGCGCAGAGATTTTTTTGTACATCAACGGCTGGGTCAGACTGGGGGTGTCTTGCTCGTTGTGACCCAATTTTCTAAAGCAGGTGATGTCTACCACCACATCTTGCCGGAAAGTCATTCGAAACTCGAGGGCCAGTTGGGTAGCCAACACGACGGCCTCGGGATCATCGCCATTGACGTGCAACACTGGGGCTTCAACCATTTTGACGATATCGGTGCAAAACACAGACGATCGCATATCTCTGGGGTCAGAGGTGGTGAAGCCAATTTGGTTGTTGATGATGATGTGAACCGTGCCACCGGTGGTGTAGCCACGGGTTTGGGCCAAGGCCAAGGTTTCTTGGTTGACGCCCTGCCCACCAAAAGCGGCATCGCCATGCACCAAGACAGGCAGTACCTGGTCCCCTTTGGGATCGCCGCGGCGGTCCATGCGGGCGCGAACGGACCCTTCCACCACGGGATTGACAATTTCCAAATGCGAGGGATTGAATGCCAGAGAAAGGTGAACTGGGCCGCCAGGGGTGGTCACATCAGAGCTAAATCCCTGGTGGTATTTCACATCACCAGAGGGCAACTCTTCCGGTGCTGTGTGGTCAAACTCAGCAAACAAATCTTTGGGCAACTTGCCCATAGTGTTGACCAGCACATTCAGTCGGCCCCGATGGGCCATGCCAATCACCACCTCTTGGACGCCCAGAGCACCGGCACCTTGGATCAACTCATCCATGGCCGCAATAAAACTCTCTCCGCCTTCGAGTGAGAAACGTTTTTGACCCACGTACTTGGTGTGTAAAAACCGCTCCAAGCCCTCAGCGGCTGTCAGGCGATCTAGGATGTGTTTCTTCTTTTCCGCAGTGAAGTTGGGCTTGCTGCGAATGCTTTCCAACTTTTGCTGCCACCAGCGCTTTTGCGTCATGTCCGAGGTGTACATGTACTCTGGACCCAAAGTTCCGCAATACGTGTCACGCAGTGCGTTGATCAGCTCGCGCAAGCTCATCCGATCCCGGCCGAAAAAGGTATTGCTGGTGTCAAATATGGTTTCTTGATCGGCGTCTGAAAAGCCATAGAAGGACGGCTCAAGCTCCGGAATATTCGGGCGCTCTGTGCGTTGCAAGGGGTCCAAGTTGGCCCACCTTTGTCCCACATTGCGGTAGGCTGCGATCAATTGCTGGGCGTCAGTGCGTTTGCGCCCCATCTCCAGATCGTTGCTGGCCATGACCACGCGCGTTCCACCGGCTTTGGCACGTTCAGCAAATGCATTGACCACCGGCAAATGCGCCACATCTTTGGCTTGACTGCCGTCAACCGCATTCACATGCTGCAAGGCATCGAAATATGAGCGCCAAGAATCTGGAACGCTGCCGGGGTTGGTGAGGTAGTTTTCGTACATCTCTTCGACGTACGGGGCGTTACCACCAAAAAGGTAGGTGTTGCCAGAATAAGATTGATAGACGGATGTTCCGCCCTGAGATGGATCACTCATTTCGCTGACCTCCGCACCCCTTGAGGGCGCATAAGCTGGTTGAAAAAAACCTTCCGCGACACGGCTAAACCGGTTGGCGGATGCGACTGTGGCTGGGAAGGGCCTAAGTACA
The DNA here is from genome assembly GCA_964201395.1 of Limnohabitans sp. Lineage (GTDB taxonomy): Bacteria > Pseudomonadota > Gammaproteobacteria > Burkholderiales > Burkholderiaceae_C > Limnohabitans. The sequence goes on along the minus strand of CAXNFO010000005.1, from coordinate 17,593 downwards.
ACTCAGATTGTGCCATTGATTTTGAGGCCACAACCCGCGGGGAAAAAACCATGGACATCCAGCAAGGGTCAGCCGACTTGCTGCTTGACCTGCTCCAAGGCGCCAGGGTCTTCCATGGTGGTCAAGTCGCCCGGATCGCGCTTCTCGCAAACGGCTTGCAATGCACGCCGCAACAATTTTCCGCTGCGGGTTTTGGGCAATGCAGACACCACAAGGATCCGCGAAGGCCTGGCCACTGCCCCCAACTGAGAATCCACCAGTTTCATGATTTCACCCTCGAAACGCAATATCGAGGCTGGGTCATGAAGATCGTTGGCATCTTTGGGAATCACAAATCCCATCGCCACTTGGCCTTTGAGTGCGTCAGCAACGCCCACCACCGCAACCTCTGACACGTTGGGGTGGCTGGATATGCTCTCTTCAATCTCACGGGTCCCCAAACGATGGCCGGCCACATTGATCACATCGTCGGTTCTGCCAAGGATGAAAAAGTAACCATCGGCATCGCGTATGCCCCAATCAAATGTGGAGTACACCTGTTTGCCAGGCACACTGGTCCAATAGGTATTGACAAAGCGCGCGTCATCTCGCCAAACGGTCTGCATGCATCCAGGGGGTAAGGGGCCCTCGATCGCCACCACCCCCTTTTGATCCGGCCCCAACAACTCTTGGCCGGTGGTTTCGTCAAACAGTTTGATGTTGTAGCCATACATGGGTACGCCAGGGCTGCCAAATTTAGTGGGCAAATTTTCAATGCCATGGGGCACGGTGAGCACCGGCCAGCCTGTTTCCGTTTGCCAATAGTTGTCGATGATGGGTTTGCCCAAGCTGCTGGAAATCCACTGTGCCGTTGGCTCATCCAAAGGCTCGCCGGCCAAATAAAGAGCGCGCAAGCTAGATAGGTCATATTTTGTCAAGAAGGCAGGGTCTTGTTTCTTCAACACACGAACAGCGGTGGGCGCACTGAACATGATGTTGACTTTGTATTTTTCAACCAACTTCCACCAGATGCCGCCATCAGGGCGAATCGGCAATCCCTCGTACATGATGGTGGCCATACCCGCCATCAACGGCCCGTAAATGATGTAGCTGTGCCCCACCACCCATCCAATATCGCTGGTGGAGAAATAAGTTTCTCCCGCCTTGGCATTGAAAATATGCCGCATGCTGGCCGCCAGCGCCACCGCATAGCCGCCCGTGTCACGCTGTACCCCTTTGGGTTTACCTGTGGTTCCTGATGTGTACAAGGTGTAGCTGGGGTGGGTGCTGTCTACCCACACACAATCCACTCGAGCCTGTAGGTGGGTTTGCCGCAACCGATGGTAATCATGATCACGCTCAGGATGGGCGCTGTAACTGACCAGCCCTCGATTCACCATCAGCACCGCCTCGGGTTGATGTTGACTCAGAGAGATGGCTTCGTCCAACAAAGGCTTATAGGGCACCAATTTGCCGCCGCGCGAACCCGCGTCCGCACTGATGACCAAGCAAGGCGTAGCGTCGTCAATGCGGGTGGCCAAAGCATGCGACGCAAAACCACCAAAAACCACCGAGTGAATGGCGCCGATCCGCGCGCAAGCCAGCATGGCAAAGGCGGCTTCGGCGATCATCGGCATGTAAATCAACACCCGATCCCCCTTGCCCACACCCAAGCTTTGCAAAATGGCCGCCATTCTTTGCACCTCTTGGGCCAGTTCACCAAATGTGTAGACCTTTTCAACGTCCGTCTCGGTGGACACAAAGATCAAGGCCGGTGAGTTTGCCCGCGCTGGCAAATGGCGATCAACCGCGTTGTGACATAAATTGGTGGTGCCACCTGCAAACCATTGCGCAAATGGAGGGTTTTGATAATTGAGGATCTCTTGCGGCGGGGTTTCCCAATCAATCAACAAGCTTTGCTCACGCCAGAAATCCTCGGGCTGGTTCAGTGACTTTTGGTAAAAATGGGCGTAATTGTCCACAGGCAAGTCTCCAACTTTTGTTCAGTCAGATTATGGGCTTGCGCCTCTTTCACCCAGCTGACGCACATGCAGCCAACCGATCAAAGCAAGTTAAGTTTTGGCCAGCGCTGTGATCACGGCCTGAGCTTCAGGTGCGGAGCTCGAACGCAACCACTCCATGCACAACATGTCTACGGTGGTCAACTCCACGCCTGCAGCCGCCAATCGATCGAACGCGGCATCTCGGTCTCTTAGATGTATCGATGTGCAGGCATCGACAACAGCAATCGGTTCATAGCCCATGTCCATCAAATCCAGGGCGGTTTGAACGACGCCCACATGGACTTCACAACCCGCCAAAACAACAACAGGTCGTTGGGGCTCTGCAATCTCAGGTGTTTTTTGAAGGTGTTTGGGCAAACTGCGTGCATTGCCCACCGCGGGGCTGCGTGCTGGGTTCAGATGTGGGACCAAGATGTCAGAAGCACTGAACAAATCGCTTTCCAAGGGGCGCGCACAAAAGGCTTGACACACACCCAAGTGCGCTCCCCAAAGCTTGGGCATGTGAAGCACCGACCAAATGGGCATTCGAAAGATGTGGGCGACGCTGGCCAACTTTTGAAGTTGTGCTGTAAATTCTTGGGGGTCTATGCTTTTGGCACAGACCACCTCTTGGCAAGAAACGAGAACCAGCTGCGCGTCATTTTTATCGTATAGCATTCAAGTCAATTCAAAATCAATTTTTCTAAAACAGCCCATCAGTCGCAAATTAATCGGCTTTTCCCGGATTGACGACCCATCGTGCCACCAATGTGCCAGACAATAACAGCATTGATTTCAACCTGAATCCGCTCATCATGCAACACGACCTGCCCCTTCACCGCCCCGGACGTCTGGCCAATTTTATTTTTGCCAGCCGTTGGCTTCAATTGCCTTTGTACCTGGGCTTGGTTTTGGCTCAATGTGTATATGTCTACCACTTTTGGATAGAACTGATCCACCTGATGGAAGCTGCTTTCGGCAGCCAAGCAGCCGTGCAAGCTTTGGTCGGCAGCATTGGGTATAAGAGCGCCGATTCTCTAAGCGGCCTGAATGAAACCCTGATCATGCTCGTGGTGCTGGGATTGATTGACGTGGTCATGATTTCGAACCTGTTGATCATGGTGATCGTGGGCGGGTACGAGACCTTTGTATCCAGAATGTATCTTGAGAATCACCCTGATCAACCAGAGTGGCTCAGTCACGTCAACGCTTCTGTGCTCAAGGTGAAATTGAGTACAGCCATCATTGGCATCTCGTCCATTCACTTGCTGAAGTCGTTTATCAATGCCGAAAATTACAGTGAGAAAGTTTTGCTCTGGCAAACGCTCATTCACATCACTTTTTTGCTCAGCGCCTTGGCCATCGCCTGGACAGACCGCTTGATGCACCACCCAGCTTCGGACCCTCCCACACATCCGCATTGACATGAGCCCATCGAAGATCAATCTTTATTGATCGTGCCCCAGGTCAATCAAGTCGAGAAGGCTTTGGTTGGGCCCATTGAAATGGTTGCTGATACAGCCAAATTGGTCGGTTTTCGCTGGCCTGCCCCACAGCGGTGGGGACCAAACCTTTGGCCTCAAACTCCAAGCTGACCATCCAGGCACCGCGCTTGAGTTCTTGAGATGCCTTGAGGGCTGCGGGATCCATGCTCTCCGGCCTTTGAAACAGGTAAACCATATCGCAACCCGACCAAGACGTTTTCCAAATGTCAGCAAACCATATTTTGGCCCAAGGACAGCGAAGGGCACAGAGCCATCGCAAGGGCCAACTGGCGTCAATGCCCCAAAATTGAGCCTGCGGATAAGCCAAGCGCAAAGCCCTCAATCCATCACCCAAGCCACAGCCTGCGTCCAAGATGATGGCCTCGTTTTTCAATGGTGCCAGTTCAGGCAACTGCCGCAAAGCGTTCAAGGGGGTGGGAAACAAAGGCGCATCACGCCATGAGTGAACAGGATAGATGAGCAAGGCAAAACCCAAGGGCAACAACCAAGCCCATGCCGGCATGGGCGCTGATGAAGATATCCACCACGACAACGGAAAACCCAGTGCCAAAACCACCTGGCGCATGCGTGTGCTGCCCAAAACACTGCAAACCAGCCCCGTGGCAGTGGCGGCCAGCCAAGGCCAAGGCATGTGCAACGATGTGCTCTCCAGGAGCGTGTAAATGAGCCAGGTTCCGGTCCAGGTCAATAAAGCTGGAACTGGCCAGATCAGCAAACGAAACACGACCTTAGTTTCGTTTGTTCAATTGGCCGACGAATTCGCCACCCTTTTCAATTTCAATTTCCGAATAGTCCAACTTGCCTGAAACCTTGCCAGTTTGTCGAATCACCAAAGATTCTTGACAGTCGATGGTCTCACCGAGTTGACCCAATACATCTACCCGCTTGGCTTTGAGCTTGCCATTGACTTTGCCAGTGGAGCCAACCAAAACCTCATCGGCCGTCAACTCGCCCTCTATGGTGCCGTACACCGTGGCCTTACCAGGAACATGCAAAACACCCTTGGCCGTCACACCAGAACCAATGGTCAAACTCGGTAAATCATTTGCAGAAGTGGCCATGTCAACAACTCAATTTATAATATGGAGGATCGATCAAATGAAGAGGAGGTAACCGTTGAGTGTGCAAAAAACACCCACTGTGCCCAAAGTCAATGAGGCTGCGAGCAACAAACCCACCCCCGTGATCAACGCCACCGAGGTGAGGACAATGGAAATTTGAAGCAAGGCCTCCGCATAGTCAAACCAGGGGTCACGCCGAAGTGCCAGATCACGCTCATGCTCGTGGTCCTTGGCTTGCTTCATGAGTTCTTTTTTGCCCTCTTTGGTATCGGGTTCAGACTCATAGCGTTCGATGTTCTTTTTATAAGACTGCAATTTGCCTTCGACCAATTCACGGGTTGCTGGGCTGAGCTTTTCTTGCGACAAAATCACTTGAAAATCATCTGCTGCAATTTTGTAACTGGTCTGTCGGATATTTTTGGCTTGGTAAAAGGCATAGGCGTTGGCAGCCAAAATATTGTGCATCGTTGCCTCTTTGGAGGCATTGCTTCCACCGAGACTGGCCAGGGCCAGTACCATGGCCAGCAATGACACCAATAATGCACACCGAGTTTTAAACGGATCAGCGTGTGTTTCCAATATCTCGTCTGGATTGGGAGATTCCATTAAAACCCTCTTGCTGTAAATCCCAATCCTATCAGCAGTAGTCCTATATTTTCAACAATTGAAATCAAAAGCTATCAGGCATCCAATGCACATTTGTTCAGACTGATGCCGCCAATCAAACACATCGCTGCTCATGATGAAAACCTGATCAACCGAAAGTCTTAATGCCCACTTGTTTCATCTCACCGCGGAATTGGCCACCGCGTTCGATTTCAATTTCAGAGTATTCAATCGCGCCGCTGACTTTGCCTGTGGAGCGAATCATCAAATGATCTTTGCAAGTGATCACCTGATGGAGTTCACCCTGTACATCGATTTTGCGAGCGGTGATCAAACCGGTGATCTTTCCTGTGGGGCCGATCTCCAACTCATCAGCCGTTAGATCGCCATCCACCGTGCCATTGATAACAGCTTTACTGGGAACATTCAGCGAACCTTTGAAGGTCACGCCTTGACCGATGGTAATGCTTTGGTTATCTAACAGTGCATTCGACATGTTCATCTTTCTGGTCAAAAAAGTCAGTCAAGACTCGAAAATTGTTTATTTCAAAGGATGCGAAAACAAAAAAACTGCAACCATTGTAGGGCTCATTTGTAGGACATATGCAAACTTGGGGTTAATTTTTGTCGGGTATGCACCACTTTTTGTCATATAAAAACGCCCAATAAATACCGATCATCAAATTGATCAATCATTTGTATCCCCGTGGACCTTCAACATGATCTTGCCAATGTGAACAGAGGATTCCATCAACGCATGGGCCATTGCAGCTTCACCCAGGTCAAATAGACGGTGGATGATGGGCAATGCCATGCCTTTGCTCAACAGGGGCCAGACATGATTTAACAGGGCCTGTGCAATCTGGGCCTTGTCCTCAGTTGAGCGCGGCCGGAGGGTGGAGCCTGTGTAAGCAATGCGTTTGACCATCAATGTCGTGAGGTCCATATTGACCTTGGCGCCCTGTAAAAATGCGATTTGAACCAGTCGACCTTCTACCGCCAAGGCTTTGAAATTGCGCTCAACATAGTCTCCACCGACCATGTCCAAAATCATGTCCACCCCTTTTGCATCGGTAGCCTTGAGGGCTTCAGTCACAAAATCTTGTGTTTTATAGTTGAATGCAGCATCTGCACCGGCTTTTAATGAGGCAATGTTTTTTTCATCACTTCCCGCCGTGGAGAAAACCGTGGCACCAAATGCCTTGGCCAGTTGTATAGCCGTTAGGCCTATGCCTGATGAGCCTCCATGGACCAACAAAGTCTCCCCGGCCTTGAGATGCCCGCGTTGAAAAACATTCACCCATACCGTGAAGTAGTTTTCAGGCAAGGCCGCTGCTTGCAACAAACCCATGCCTTGGGGAATGGGCAAAACTTGAGTGGCAGGGACAGCCACAAACTCGGCATAACCACCACCATTGCACAAAGCACATGCGCGGTCACCAACTTTCCATCCAAGCACACCATCACCAATAGCCTCAACATGACCAGAAACTTCCAAGCCCATGATGGGGGACGCACCCTTGGGCGGTGGGTATCGACCACTGCGCTGAGAACAATCTGGCCGGTTGACCCCCGCGAAAGCGACTTTGATCAACAGCTCTCCGGGCTTGGCCATGGGCTTATCGGTTTGGGCCAGCACGAGAACCTCAGGCCCACCACCCAAACCATGCGAAATGTATTTCATCAAATCAGTCTATCTGAAAAATGCACAATGCCATCGAACTTGCACCAGTGGATCGGCCCCGAAAACACAGGCCCCTCAGGCACAGGTAAGCCGCAGCAAATCAAATCACCGGCCCTGGCATGAGGAACGACCCAAAGAATCACTTGTTTTTTTCTTTGCCGCGCGGTATGACCACCGTGGTCACCGCTGCCCGCATGGGCTCGCCGGTCAGGGTTTTGGGTGCAGATGTGTCCTTCTTGGGTTTTTTGCTCTCTTTGTTGGACTTTTGCTGACCTTTTGCCATGTGAAACTCCCCGAAGTGATGGGCTGCAACGTGCAGAATTGGATGGCAAGTCTAACCCTATTGCGTGACCATCGCGGGCGTTTTTGAAACATCATTGATAAGCAATTTGTCCAGAGGATGCTGAACTATTCAGGGTTTTCACTAAAACCTTATCCATTATTCAGTGGTCTACTGAATTTACGATAATCCATCATCAAATCCATTTATTTTTCCCAAGGAGACAGCCATGAAGGTCGAAATCACCGTGAACGGACGGGCACGAACCATTGATGCAGCCCCCAACCTCTTGTTGGTTCAGGCCATCCGCGAAAATTTGAAACTGACTGGGACCCACGTTGGTTGCGACACCGCTCAATGTGGAGCCTGCACGGTGATCATGAACGGCAATGCCGTGAAGTCATGCAATGTGTTGCTGGCGCAGGCCCAAGGCGCGCAGGTCACAACCATCGAGGGTTTGGCCGAGGCCGACGGAACCATGCACCCGATGCAGTCTGCCTTCAAAGATTGCCATGGCTTGCAATGTGGGTATTGCACGCCCGGCATGGTCATGAGTGCCATTGACCTTTGCAAACGCCATCCACAAGCCAACGAACAAATGATTCGCGAGCAACTCGAGGGCAACTTGTGCCGTTGCACCGGTTATCAAAATATTGTCAAGGCCGTGCAGCAAGGCGCTGCGGCCATGAAGTCTTGATATCAAAAAACCACAGGAGACAACCATGGGTGCATCAGATTTCGCCAAACTTCCCCACATCGGAGAGTCCTATCTGCGCAAAGAGGACTACCGGTTTCTGACCGGTGCCGGCCAATACACAGACGATATTGACTTGGCCAATATGTCGCATGCTGTATTTGTGCGCTCCCCGCACGCGCATGCCAAGATCAAAAGCATCGATAAAAAAGAAGCCCTGGCAGCACCTGGCGTGATTGGTGTGCTGGACGGTCAAGACGTGGTCGACGCAAAAATCAATGGTCTGCCCTGCGGTTGGTTGATCACCGACACGGATGGTCAACCCATGAAGGAACCACCCCACCCTATCTTGGCCCAAGAAAAAGTACGTTATGTGGGTGACCATGTGGTCATGGTCGTCGCAGAAACATTGGAACAGGCCAAGAACGCCGCTGAACTCGTGGCTGTCGAATACGATGTTTTATCTGCCGTGGTCGATGTGCGCGATGCGAAGAGCGCAACCGCCTTGCATGATGCGGCTCCAGACAACCATTGCTACAAATGGGCCATTGGTGACAAATCGCAAGTTGACGCTGCCTTTGCCAAAGCAGCCCATGTGACCCAACTCGATTTGGTCAACAACCGCTTGGTGCCGAATGCGATGGAGCCTCGCGCCGCCATTGGTTCTTATAGCCGCGCCAATGATGAATACACATTGTGGGTGGCGAACCAAAATCCCCATGTGGAACGCTTGCTGATGACAGCATTCGTCATGGGCTTGCCAGAACACAAAGTCCGCGTGATTGCGCCAGATGTGGGCGGTGGTTTTGGTTCCAAAATTTATTTGTATGCCGAAGATGTCTGCCTGACGTGGGCGTCCAAAAAACTCAACCGCAACATCAAGTGGACCTGTGATCGATCTGAGGCTTTCCTGAGCGACGCCCACGGAAGAGACCACGTCAGCCACGCTGAAATGGCCATGGACAAAGATGGCAAATTTTTGGCCATGCGTGTCCACACCCATGCCAACTTGGGTGCTTACCTGTCCACTTTTTCAACCGCAGTGCCCACCATTTTGTATGCCACATTGTTGGCGGGGCAATACACCACGCCACAGGTTTATGTGGAAGTCGATGCATGGTTTACCAACACTGCCCCAGTCGATGCGTACCGCGGTGCAGGTCGGCCGGAGGCCACCTATTTGTTGGAACGCCTTGTCAGCCGTGCGGCCTGGGAAATGGGTTTGACGCAAGACGAGATACGCAAGCGCAACTTCATCACACAGTTTCCCTATCAGACACCGGTGGCACTGCAATACGACGTGGGCGACTATCACGCCTGTATGAACGAGGCACAAAAGCTGGGCGATGTGGCTGGTTATGCGCAACGCAAAGCGAACAGTGAATCCAAAGGCAAATTGCGCGGCATTGGCTACTCCAGCTACATCGAGGCTTGCGGCATTGCGCCTTCCAATATTGCGGGTGCGCTGGGAGCACGAGCAGGCTTGTTTGAGTGCGGCGAAGTTCGTGTGCACCCCACGGGCAGCGTGACCGTTTTCACCGGTTCACACAGCCATGGTCAAGGCCACGAAACCACCTTTGCACAGGTGGTGGCGGCCAGGTTGGGCATTGCCGTAGAAGCCGTGGACATTGTTCACGGGGACACTGGCAGGGTGCCATTCGGTATGGGCACTTATGGTTCACGCTCCATTTCTGTGGGTGGCGCCGCCATCATGCGCGCCCTGGACAAAATTGAAGCCAAGGCCAAAAAGATTGCTGCCCATTTGATGGAGGCGTCCGATGCCGACATTGAGTTTGCCAATGGCGAGTTCAATGTCAAAGGCACCGACAAAAAAATCACCTTTGGGCAAGTGGCCCTCACCGCCTATGTGCCACACAACTACCCACTGGACAAGCTCGAGCCGGGATTGAATGAAACCGCTTTCTATGACCCCACCAACTTCACCTTCCCTGCTGGCACCTACATTGCTGAGATCGAAGTTGATCCATCAACAGGCGTGGTGAAACTCGATCGCTTCACCGCCGTGGACGATTTCGGCACCATCATCAATCCCATGATTGTGGAAGGCCAAGTGCACGGAGGCTTGGTCCAGGGCATTGGACAGGCCTTGATGGAAAACTGCGTTTATGACAAAGAGACCGGCCAGCTGTTGACCGGTTCCTTCATGGACTACACCATGCCCCGGGCAGATGACTTTCCCACATTCACTTTGGGCCATGTGTGCACCCCGTGTAGCCACAATCCGCTGGGCACCAAAGGCTGCGGTGAAGCCGGTGCCATCGGTTCACCACCGGCGATCATGAATGCTGTTTTGGATGCCTTGGCAGCCTTGGGCGTGAAAAACCTGGACATGCCGGCGACGCCCCACCGCGTCTGGGAAGCCATTCAAGCTGTCAACACTTAAAGATCAAAAGGAATCAACATGTACGCTTTTACCTACGAACGACCAGCCACCATTCAAGAAGCGGGCCAACAAGTCGCCAATGGGGCCCAAGCCCTCGCGGGTGGTCAGACCATGCTGGCGGCGATGAAGCAGCGCCTCATGCAGCCTGAAAAATTGGTCGACTTGTCACAAATCAAAGACCTTCAAGGCATCAAAAAAGATGGAAACACCTTGGTCATTGGTGCCATGTGCACCCACCAAACGGTTGAGACAAATGCCGATGTCAAAACCCATATCCCCGCAATCGCAGCATTGGCCGGCGGCATAGGCGACAGACAAGTTCGTGCCATGGGCACCATCGGTGGCTCGGTCGCCAACAACGATCCTGCGGCCTGCTACCCCAGCGCCGTTTTGGCACTGGATGCCATCATCCATACCAACCAACGCACCATCAAAGCGGCTGACTTCTTTCAAGGCATGTACGCAACCGCTTTGAAGCCCGGCGAACTCATCACCGCCATCGCTTTCCCCATCCCCAAAAGAGCGGCTTACGCTAAGTTCAAGCAACCCGCTTCTCGCTTTGCTTTGGTCGGGGTTTTTGTCGCGGATACCAGCAACGGTGCCCGAGTGGCCATCACAGGTGCCAGCAATGGCGTGTTTCGCCATACCGGCTTGGAAGCGGCCTTGAGTTCTTCATTCACACCAGGATCGGTTCAAAATGTGCCGATCGATGCCCACTCACTCAACAGTGACCTGCACGCATCTGCCGCTTATCGCGCCAATTTGATCAAAGTCCAGACACAACGCGCGGTACAACAGGCGATCGGATGACATTCACCCCAGGCCCAGACTCCATAGACGCAGTCATCCAGGCCTTGGCGGCGCAAGGCTACCAAGCCCACCGCAGGCTGGCCACTGCTGTTTTTTTGAGCCTGCGCCTGCAACGCCCTTTGCTGTTGGAGGGCCAACCAGGCGTCGGCAAAACCGAGCTGGCCAAAGCTTTGTCAAAGGTCTTGCATCGCCCGCTGCTGCGCCTTCAATGCTATGACGGCATGGAGCAGCGTGAAGCCTTGTACGAATGGAATCACGCTGCGCAGTTATTGCACATGCGAGCCGCCCAAGACCGCACCCACGTGGATGAGGTCGAGCGAGAGTTATACCAACCCAAATACCTGATTCGACGCCCCCTGTTGCAAGCATTGCAAACCCCTGCGCCTGGCGCCGTTTTGCTGATCGATGAAATCGATCGCGCCGACGAACCTTTTGAAGCCTTTTTGTTGGAGTACCTGGGAGAATACCAAGTGAGCATTCCTGAACTGGGAACCATCACTGCGCAAAGCCCCCCCGTCACCATCCTGACCAGCAACCGCACGCGCGACTTGAATGACGCTGTCAAAAGACGTTGCCTCTACCACTGGATGGACTACCCAGAAAGAGATCAGGAATTGGCCATTTTGCGAGCCCAAGTTCCCCAAGCCAGCCAAACCCTGGCCGAGCAAGTGGCCCAATTTGTTTCCCGCCTGCGCCATCAACCTTTTTCAAACGCCTTTCAACGCGGCCCTGGGATCGCGGAAAGTGTGGAATGGGCCAAGGCGTTGGTGGCCTTGGACACCTTGCAACTGGATCCCGAGGTGATTCACGATACCGCTGGCATTTTGTTCAAACAGCGTGAGGACATTGCCGCTTTGCAACCCTTGATTTCTGATTTATTGGCCCCCGAAGCTGCCATCTAACAGTCAAACGGTGCCGTTTCATGCAACTCGGTGACGCCAGAACCGGCAAATTGGCGGACAACATTGCCGCCTTCGGACGCGCACTTCGGCGCGCAGGCGTACCCATGGACAGTTCGCGAATTGCCTTGGCACAAACAGCCGCCATGAGCGTTGGCCTCGAGCGCAAAGATGACTTGGCGGCAGCCCTGGAATGCGTGATGATTGGCCAAGAGCAAGACCGCACCGTATTTGCCCAAATGTTCGAGGCTTTTTTTCGAAATCCCGAATTGGCCCACAAACTGCTCGCGCAAATGCTGCCCCAAGCCCAAGAATCAGCCAAGCCGACCGTTCCCAGACGCGCCAGGGTTCAAGAGGCATTGCGAGCGGTGGCCTCTGCCAAAAATCGCCCCCCTGCACAGGATGATGAAATTGAATTGGATGCCGCCATGAGTGCCAGCCAAGCCATTCGCTTGCACCACGCGGACTTCCAAAGCTTGAACGCCAGTGAATTTCGCTTGGTCGAGCAGCTGGCCAAATCCATTCCATTGGCCCTGCCCCACATCCGAGGAAGGCGCACCCAAACTGGCGCACACGGAACCCGAATGGATTGGACCCGTGCCATGCGAGATGCCGCTCGCCTGGGCGGAGAGTTGATCCGCTTGCCACATTTGCAGCGGCGACAACAAGCCTTGCCCTTGTTGATCTTGATCGATGTTTCAGGCTCGATGGAGCGTTACGCCCGGCTGATGATGGCTTTTTTGCACCAATCCACCCGAAAAGCGCCGCGCAGCGTGTTTGCCTTTGGGACCGAGTTGACGGACTTGAGCGGCCCATTCCGGCTGGCGGATACCGACGACATGCTATTGGCCGTCAGCGCCAAAATAGCCGACTTCGCTGGCGGAACCAGGCTGGGTCTGTCTTTGAGTCAACTGCGAACACGACATCAGCGACAATTGATCGGTCGCAGAACAGTCGTTCTGCTGATCACCGATGGCTTGGACACAGGGGCAACCAGTGACTTATCTCACGAGTTGTCTTGGCTCAAAAGGCACTGTCGTAAATTGCTTTGGCTTAACCCTTTGCTTCGATTCGATGGTTATGCCCCAATCGCCAGTGGAGCTCAGGTGTTGCATCGGCATGCGGATGGCATGGTGGCCATTCACAACATGGCTCGGCTGCAAGACTTGGCTCAAGCCATCACGCGTTTACTGAAAACTTGACAGATTGGATCTCAACCATGGACATGCAAGGCAATCGCCAACTCGCAGCCACACAAGAGCAGGCCTGGGCGGCTTTGAACAACCCCGACATTCTCAAAGCCTGTATTCCAGGGTGTGAAAAGTTTGAATTGACCGAAGAAAACAACTACAACGTGGGTGTGGCCCTGCGCATCGGACCAGTGGCTGCCAAGTTCAGCGGCACTGTCAAGTTGATGGACATTCAGCCACCCCACTCCTACGCATTGCAATTTGATGCACAAGGCGGGGTGGCGGGCTTTGGCAAGGGCGAATCCAAAGTCAACCTGACCCCCAACCCAGAAGGCTGCGAATTGAGCTACACCGTGCACTCAAAGGTGGGCGGAAAGATTGCGCAACTGGGCCAACGCTTGATCGATGGTGCGGCCAAATCGCTGGCCGAAGATTTTTTCAAACGCTTTGAAGAGGAACTGCTGAAAAGCACCCAAGCCCAAAGCCAAAACGAAGCAGCGTTGGCCCCAACGCCCACCGCCGCTGACAAACCGGCGCCGAAATGGCTTTGGTTGGCCGCCGCCATTTTGGCCGGCGCCCTGATCTGGTCGTTTTTGCGGTCTTGATCTTTGACACAACACCGAAAGACCACTGGCATGGAAAACTTGGATGTGATGGTGCTGAGGAGTTTGCGGGACTGGCGACTTGCCGGCCACCGCGCCTTGTTGGCGACGGTGGTTCGCACATGGGGCTCCTCGCCCAGACCCGTGGGGTCCATCATGGCCTTGTGCGACAACGGCTCAGTGGTGGGCTCCGTCTCCGGCGGCTGCATTGAGGATGATTTGATTTACCGATTCACCCAAGCCTATGCGTCCAAGGGATTGCCAGCGTCGGCATCGGCGCAAATTCCTTCAGGTCCACCACAAACCGTCAAGTACGGTATTTCAGCCGACGAAGCACACCGGTTTGGTCTGCCCTGTGGTGGAACCTTGGAGTTGTTGCTTGAGTTTGACCCTGATGGGCCCTTGTTAGAAACACTGGTTCAGGCCCTGGAGCGTGGTCAATTGATGCAACGAACCACTTTTTTAACCACGGGGCAAGTTCAGCTGAAGTCCTCGGCGCTGCCCAGCGATTTGCATTTGGATGCTGAAAAGTTAACCAACACCTTTGGACCCGAATACAGAATGCTGCTGATTGGGGCTGGGCAATTGACCGAGTACCTGGCCACCATGGCCTTGTTCAATGGCTTTGCTGTCACGGTCTGTGACCCCAGGGATGAATACAGTGGTGCATGGTCCGTCAATGGCGTCACGCTCACCAAAGAAATGCCAGATGATGTGGTGTTGAGCTTTCACCCTGACCGGCGCAGTTGTGTGATTGCGCTGACCCACGACCCCAAGCTCGACGACTTGGCATTGCTGGAGGCGCTGGAATCGGAAGCCTTCTACATAGGTGCGATTGGCTCACGCCGAAACAATGCTGCGCGTCACCAAAGAATGCAAGAACACATGGGGCTCACCGAACTGCAATTGCAACGCCTGCGTGGCCCCATTGGCGTCTACATTGGCAGCAAAACCCCTGCCGAGATCGCTGTCAGCATCATGGCCGAAGTGCTGGCCGTGAAAAATGCAGTCCATTTGCCACGCGACATGGATGTGGCCCATGCCAAAAACGCCCATGACATACCGCCCAATGACGCCGGAGCCGTCGTTTGTCACACGGGATCACGCGATTGAGGGCAATGCCTAGCCATTTATGGCAACATACGCCGTGATTTCAGCCTTGCAATTTTCACCAGGATTTACCCATGAAACGAATTCTTCTTAAATGCATTTCTATTTTTGCCTTGATATCCATCGGCCTCTCAGGTGTGGCCATGGCCCAAACCAAGTCCAAACTGACCCAAATCCTCGAACGCGGAACCTTGCGTGTGGGCACCACTGGGGACTTCAACCCCATGTCGTTCAAGGACACCAGTACCAACAGCCTGGTGGGTTATGACATTGACGCGATGAACCAACTGGCCACTGACATGGGCGTGAAAATTGAATTTGTCACCACCGAATGGGCGACCCTGGTGAATGGCATTGTTTCTGATCGTTACGACGTTTTTGCAGGTGGCTCCTCTTTGAACATGGCCCGCGCCAAAACAGTGGCATTCACCAGCCCTTATGTGTATGCGGGAACGGTGCCTTTGATCAACAAAAAAGATGCCAAGAAATTCACCAACTGGGAGAGCATCAACAACAGCAATGTCAACGTGGCTGTTTTGATGGGCACAGTGTTTGAACAGCAAGCCAAGTCCCTTTTCCCCAAAGCCAAAATTCGCAGCGTTGAAAAGCCAGCCACCGGCTATCAAGAAGTCTTGGCCAATCGCGCCCAAGTGACCATCACCAGCAACGTAGAAGCGGCCACGCTGATCAAAAACTATCCCGACCTGCAAGTGGTGGGCTCTTCGGCCGACATGAAAAACAAACGGCCCTTTGCTTACCCCGTGGTTCAAGGTGACGCTGTGTGGGTGACCTTTTTGAACAACTGGATCGCCTTGAAGGAAGCCGAAGGATTTTTCACGGCGCTTGAGACCAAGTGGCTGTCATCGAAAAAATAAATAAATCTCTGTGTGCGCTCCTGCTGGGATTGACCTTGGCAGGTTGCGCTGGCAACACCAACTCCTACACCTGGGGTTGGTATATTTTCAATCCCTTTCAAGACAAGGGCTTATCCAATATTGAATTTTTGACCGGTGGTCTGACGGCCACTTTATTGGTCTCGGTTTGCGCCATTTTTCTGTCTGTCGTCATGGGGGCCTTGATGGCGCTGGCCGCTTTGTCCAAGCGCCAAAGCCTTCAAGCCATGGCCCGTGTTTATGTCGAAATATTCCGCGCCATTCCCTTGCTGGTCTTATTGCTGTGGGTTTTTTACGGATTGCCTGTTGTGTTGGGCCTGCAACTGGGCATTTTTGTCGCTGGCGTTTTATCTCTGGCCCTGAGCGACAGCGCCTTCGAGGCGGAGGTATTCAGAGCGGGCATTCAATCGGTTCCCAAAGGCCAAATTGAAGCGGCCAAAAGCCTTGGTTTGTCCTGGTTTCAACAAATGCGGTTTATTGTCGCGCCACAAGCCGTCAAAGTGATATTGCCGGCACTTGGCAATCAGTTTATTTACGTGGTGAAAATGTCGTCTTTGATTTCCGTCATCGGCTTACCGGAGTTGACGCGACGCGCCAACGAGCTCAATGTCAATGAGTACCGACCTTTGGAAATTTACAGTTTTCTGGTGGTTGAATACCTCATCTTGATTGTCTTTATTTCCTGGTTGGTCAGGAAATTAGAAGCGAGACTGGCCAAGCAGGGCTGAGCATGAGGTTGCAACTCAGCACCTGGCCTGATATTGAGGCTTACTTGAAGCGCTCCCAAGGCATTGTGTTGCCCATGGGCTCCACCGAACAGCATGGTCCCAGTGGCTTGATCGGCACAGACGCCATCACCAGTGAGTCGATCGCCTGGGCCATGCCAGCCCACTGCGACGTCTTGATTGGGCCGACATTGAGCTTGGGCCCGGCCGCTTTCAACCTGGATTTCCCTGGCACCATTTGTGTGCGGCCCAGCACCTGGATGGCCATGGTGATGGACTGCATTCAATCACTAGCCCACCAAGGCTTTAGGGCTTTTTATTTTCTCAATGGACACGGTGGAAATTTAGCGCCCACCCTGAGCGCCATCCAAGAAGTTCAATGGATGAGAAGTTTGGCCCATCCAACTGCCCCTCCCCTCTATTTTAATGTCCGAAGTTGGTGGGATTTGCCCTCGGTGAACACCCTGCGCCAATCTTGGTATGGTGCAGGTGAAGGCATGCATGCCACGCCATCTGAGATATCCATCACCCGCTTCACCCATCCAGAAAATTGCCCTGTGGATGCCTTGCCAGCAGCCCCTGCGTTGCATGCTGATTTTTTGCGCGCCCACGCTGGGGACCAACATACCCATGCGCAACACCACCGCGCGCTCTTTCCGGATGGGCGCGTCGGCTCCCACTCTGCCTTGTCGAATGCAGCCCACGGTCAGGCCTTGCTTGAAGCAGCGGCCTTGGCTGCCAGCCAAGAATATCAGTGCTTGCTGAAAGAATTGGCAGCGTGATTTTCTACGCCACACCTTTGTCAAGCTATAGCGCCAAAGTGCGCATTGCCTTGTGCGTCAAGGGGGTGGCCTTCCAAGAGATCAATCCGCCTGGCGGTTACCGCTCGGATAGCTATCGAAAAATTGCCCCGATGGGCACGATTCCAGCCCTTCAGGTGGGTGATCAGTTGATCAGTGAGTCAGAGGTGATCCTGGAATATTTGGATGACCAATATCCCGAACCACCCATGCGCTCCCTGGACCCGTTGGAGAGAGCGCAACTTCGGTTTCGCTCACGCTTTCATGATTTCTATTTTGAGCCCTTGGTCAGAAGGCTTTTCAGCCATGTTCCAAGCTCGAAAAGAAGGCCGCCAGAAGTGCGCGCCA
>CAXNFO010000004.1:0-20279 GCA_964201395.1 Limnohabitans sp. | reverse complement strand
ATGTCCTTGTCCTGCCACAACTGCCCTGATGTGGTTCAAGCGGCCAGTTTGATGGCCATTCTGAACCCCCTCATCGACACCACCATCATTGATGGCGCATTGAACCAAGCCGAGGTCGATGCCCGCCATGTCATGGCGGTGCCCATGGTCTATAAGAATGACCAGGTGTTTGGTTCAGGTCGAATGAGTTTGGAAGAAATGCTGGGCAAGCTCGACACCCGTTCCCCCGAGCGAGAAGCCGAAAAGCTGAGTGAAAAAGAGCCTTTTGATGTGCTGATTGTCGGGGGCGGACCTGCGGGTGCAGCGGCGGCTGTGTACGCTGCTCGCAAGGGCATACGGGTGGGTGTGGCCGCCGAGCGCTTTGGCGGACAAACCAATGACACCATGGCGATTGAAAACTACATTTCAGTGTTGGAAACCGATGGGCCCAAGCTCGCTGCAGCGCTAGAGGCGCAGGTTCGTCACTATGAGGTCGACATCATGAATTTGCAGCGTGCTGAAAAAATCATTCCAGCCGCGCAAGCGGGGGGGCTGATTCAAGTTGAAATGGCCAACGGGGGAGTCTTGAGTGCCAAGAGCGTGATTGTGTCGACCGGTGCTCGTTGGCGCAATATCAACGTTCCCGGTGAGCAGGAATACAAAAACAAAGGCGTGGCTTACTGCCCGCATTGCGACGGCCCCTTGTTCAAAGGCAAGCGGGTGGCGGTGATTGGTGGGGGTAACTCTGGGGTCGAAGCCGCCATTGATTTGGCCGGTGTGGTGGAGCACGTCAGCTTGATTGAATTTGCCGACGCCCTCAAAGCGGACGCGGTGTTGGTGAGCAAACTCAAAAGCTTGCCGAATGTGCGCATCCATGTCAACGCACAAACCACTGAAATCTCAGGCGATGGGCAAAAAGTCAATGGCTTGCACTTCAAAGACCGATCCACGGGTCAAGAGCATCGGATTGAATTGGCTGGCGTTTTTGTGCAAATTGGCTTGGTGCCGAACACCGAGTTTTTAAAGGGAACAGTCACCTTGAGCAAATTTGGTGAAATCATGATCGATGACAAGTGCCATACCAATCTGCCTGGTGTGTTTGCCGCAGGTGATGTGACCACCGTGCCCTACAAGCAAATTGTCATTGCGGCAGGCGAGGGCGCCAAAGCAGCGCTCAGTGCGTTTGACCATTTGATTCGAACCCCTGTCGTTGAACCGCGTGAAGTTTTGGCCGCTGTTTGAGTCTCTGGGCATGGCAGCTGTGACCCATTAACTTTTCAAGGCTTATCGCATCTGCCCTGATTGACGCGAGGCAATCGCCTCAAAGGGCACAATGGTGACCATCGCATAATGGTTGTCGGTTGACTTTGACCCTGCGGGTCAAATGAAGTCTTCGTGCAAGCTTATCACCATCATCCGGCCCACGGGGGTCTTTTCTCAGCAGTACCGACATGTTGCAACCACTGATCAGTCTATGGCGACACCACGCTCGGGTGACTTTTTATGATGCACTCTCGTCCAAAGATGCCACTGAAGCCGATATTTCAGGCCTGACGTTTGGTTCGCCCGTTGGTGTTCGCCGCCACTTCTTTCATGTCGATGAGGCGATGTCTTATTTGCGTTACTGGATGGGGGACCCCGGTGCAGTTTCCGAACTCAGGTGGCTGTTGACCAAATCGGGACCAGCGCTCTCTGGTGCGCGCGGTGGGCCAGATCAATGGCTTCAGGTGTTGGCCCATCGCATGCAAAGCGGTGCCTTGGTCGCGGTGGAAGAAACGGCCAAGCGCCAATTTTTGGGGAAAATGGTGGCGACAACTGCCGCCAGTGGTTTGTCTTCTTTGACATCCTTGGCCGATCTGGCCAATTTAACCTCTATACCTGCTCCGTCCATGCTGATGCCTGATTTGACGGCCCTGCAAATAGATGGGGCGCAAGTTCTTCCTGAGGTTGATCAAGCCATAGCGCAAATGAAAACGGCCATCTCTGAGGTCTCTGATTTTTCCGTGAGTCTGTCGCCTGCACCGGCCAAAGTTTTGGACATTCAAAGTGCCATGTCCAAGGCAGGCAGTGATGCGCAAGCGAAACTGTCTTCCATGTGAACCCAGGGTTGAGTCTTGAAACTCGTCACGAATTCACTGACCACCATCACAGAGGGCTCTGCAAAAATTGAGCAGGCCCTGGGAGAAGCTGCCGCTGAAATCGCCGCTCAGGTAGGCGGCTTACCCGGCAAGGTGGCCGATTTATTGACTCAGATGGCCCAAGATTTTCAAGCCATCGCTGTCAAGCTCACCGAGATACCTGACCTCTTAAATCCTCAGCCCTTGGTCGCTCCCTTGCCGGGACAAATGACACAGACCATGGAGCAATTCAAAAGCATTTGCTCTGAAGCAGCGGAAATTCCCGCCACACTCGCTGAACAGGTGGCAGACGTGCAACCCATTTCAGAGGCCGTGTCCAACGCCATACGTGCCTTGGCTGGATTGCCTGAGCAGTTACTGGGTTTGCTGCCGTCAGTCGCGGAAAAACTCAAGCCGCTGACTGATTTGTCAGGTCTCGCTGAAACCGCCATCCAGCGTTCGCAGGGCTGTCAAAGTATGGCGACTGACTTCATGACAGCGGTCACTCCCTTGACCGTCGAGCTGAAAAGCATTACCTTGACTCTGCAAAAGTTAGAGCAAAACGGCGTGGTCAGCGAACACATCACTTCCCCGTTGCATGATCGGGAGGCTGACTTGAAGAGCCAAATAAGCGAACGGTTTGATCAACTCCAGGGGCAACTCATGGGGTTGAAAGACCAACTGCTGCAGGACGTGGCCCAGATGCGTGACCTCGTATCAGGCGTTGAAGCAGATTTGATGTCGGCATTGATCGATGCCAAGGCGCAAGCGCAATCGGTGGTGACCCAAGGTCTTGAACCTTTGCTGGCCGGCAAGGGGCAAGTGATCGCTTTTCAAGATAAGGTTCAGGAAGAGGCCCAACACTGCAATGAACTTTTTGACCAAGCCAACGAAGCCATGGTGAAAGCTGTGGATGATCTCAAAGAGGTCATTGAATCTGTGCGCAGCAGCTTGGAGGAGGTTGGTGGGGTTTTGAACCAAGCAGGTCAAGATGTCCAGCTGATGGTGGATCAGTCGCTGGAACCCATGGATGTTTTGCAAGACACTGCAAATGCTTGCTTGGATGCGATTGACCATGTGGTTGTGGTGGTGGGCGAGCAAGTCGATGCGGTCAAACTGTCATTGGACGACATCTCTTTAGAGGTGGAAAACACCAAATCAAGCTTGCAGGAGTTGCCGCAACGTTTTGACCCCGTTCGCGAATTCATCACCACAGCGGCGGACGAAGTGGAAAGCATCCGATCACAAGTCTCGGACTTTGTGAGTCAGGCCATGGATGCGCTGAGCGTCGCCAGCGGGCACCTCAACCAAGCCGATGGCTTGTGTGACACCGCCATCGATGTGTGCACCAAGCACATGGCCATTGCCCCGCCGCTGGCCATCGCCAAAAGTTTGTATGTCGGTATCAAATCAAGCATTCCAACCTTGCAGGCCTCTATTCAGTCTGCTGAAGCTTTGGTCACCAAAGCAGGTAAAACCGCCAACGACTTGATGGATCAAGCGCAAGCTGTGGTGTTGGGGCTTAACCCTGTGTTGGACTTGGTGCTGGATAAGCTGCAAGATGCGATAGATGCTGTGGTGGAATTGCTGACACAGTTGCAACAAGGCATCGTGGCTGCCAAGTCTGCTTTGGACGCGATTTTTGAAAAACTTGAGGTGGCTGTAGATGAGATGCGGCAGCAGATGAACGGGTTATTGGACGAAGTCAAAGACCATGCGCAGCAATTCACATCCCAAATCAAAATTCAAGAGACCGTGGATGGACTGGTGCAAAAGCTCCATGATTTTTCTGAGCCCATATTTGAATCTGCCAGTGAAAAGTTGGATGAATCATCCGGCTCGGTATCGGGTTTTGTGAAGAGCGCCCAGGCCCAAATTTCCGAATCTGTGGATTCCTTCGACGCGCAAATCCAGAAAATGATTGATTTGATTGATGCTGCTTATCAAGCAGGTCAAAGTGCGGGTGAATCCTTGAACCAACCGCTAGAGGCCTTGCAAAACTCATGGGAGGATCTTGAAGCCCAAGCCCTGGCCCAAGTGGATAAAACAAGCTCATATTTGGAGGAGTTGGTCAATCAAACTTTGAGCGACGTGGCCGAGAAAATTGGCGTTGAATGGACTGCCACATGACGGTGTTGAACTTTGAGCTTCGCATCACATGCCATGGGAATGGCTGGCTATGAGCATCAGTCCCGAACAAGCTGCCGATTTTGGCCAGGTGAATACCTTGTCAGATGCTGTTTCTGCACAACACGCCCAGCAAATGGATCTGTGGTCAAGCCAAACTCAGCAATCCACCGACAACTTGTCCAATGAATTGAACGAGCAAATGGCGCAGGTTCAAGCCGCAGCGGATGAGGTGCAGAAGTCTTCACAAAGTCTATCGGTACAAGCTGAACAAACGGTTGCCAGTGCTGAGCAGTTCCAAGAACTGCCCAACCAATTGGAGAGCGGTCTGAATGAAGCGCAGCTTCAGGCGGCACAGTCTGGGCAGGTCGCCAGCGCCGCAGCCGATCAAGCGCAGTTGTCCCTGGATAAGACCAGCTCAGATGCTGCTTCCATTGGACAAGGGTTGAGCGAAGAGGTGCAAAGTTTGTCTCTTTCCTTGGAGCCTGGCTTCTCTGAAATGAAGTCCTCGGCCAATCAAGTGAATGCATCACAACTGGCGTTGGTGACAGAACTGGAGCGTGGCAGCGAAGAAATGAACCAGTCCATTGCCAGCGCCAAATCGCAGGCCGATGAGTTGACCAGCGAGGCCCAAGCAGCGGTTGATGAGGCGAAAGCCAGTGTGGAAATGGTGGCCGCGGACACTTCAGCCGTGCGACAAGATGTGGTCCAAGCTGACACGATCGTGGATGAAGAAGTGGTCAAGCGGGGTGGGGCTTCAAAAATGCTTGCCACCAATCCCGCCAGCGCTGAGGGTTCAGCCAATTTGCAAGCTGCCGCCGTTGACAGCGCGTCGGCCAAGGATGATCCCGCAGTTGAGGCCGGTGATGCTGCAAGCGACCCAACAAACACAGATGACAGCACCACACCCCTGCCAGAAGAAACGGGTTTGGCAGCAGCCGAGCCCAGCAAAGAAGAGGAAGCGACATCTGCGGCCGCTGAGGCCGTCGAATCAACAGACGCTGTCACTGAAGAGTTATCCAGCCCAGAAGCAGCAGCCGTGAAAGAAGATGAGAAGGCCAAGGAGCCGGAAGAAGCAAAAGAGGCAGAAGAGGCAGAAGAGGCAGAGGAAGCAGAGGAAGCAGAGGAAGCAGAGGAAGCAGAGGAAGCAGAGGAGGGCGTCACTGCCAAACAGCTTGTCGATGAACCGCCCTCATCCGATGCAGATCCCAAGGTTGAGCTTGGCCAAGCCCTTGAGGAAAAGGCACCCGCCCAAGATGAGCTCGCATTGGTACAAGACAACAGCTTGATCGAAGATGGCGCTGAGCCGCCTTCAAAGGCATTGGACACAGTCGCTTTGCAGGTGCCGAATCCGGGTGCTTTGTTGGCAGGTGCCGCCGCTGCCGCTTCTGCCGTCAAACTTCCTGAGCCACCCAAAATCACAGATGCGGCCGACAAAGCGAGCCCAATTGCTGTGGCGACACCTCAGCAATTGCCCCGTGGGGGTGACGCCAAGGCGTCTTCTGTACCCACGCCGATGCTGACTGCAACAGAGCTCGATCAGCCATCGCCGCTCATGCCCAAAGCGTCTTCGCTGGAGGCAAGCCCCAGTGACCCACTGCCCGATCCCTTGGCGCGGACTTTGGATCAACCATCGTCAGTGGGCCAGCGTCAACCTGTGCCAAGTGAGCCAATGTCCAAGGAGGCCGCCCAGGAAACCAAGCGCTCATTCTGGGAGAAGCTCAGACAGTTTTTAAGACTTTGATTTTTAATTGATAGAGTTTTGGATGATCCAATACATTTTGTAGTTATTATTTATTAATAAAGTTGTTTAAATCGCTTTTGCAGATTTATTAAAAGCTTTAATTATTTTTTAAGAAAATGCAGTAAATCATTGTAATGACCGTAAAACTCACTTAAACTGCCAGCCCAACCGTGGTATGCGTCATCGTTTGCTGACATGCCTGGGATGTTGGCCTGGGGCTGACATCTTTTCCTGGTCAGGATTTCCTTAGCACTTTTCATGAGGTTCATAAATGTCTGATAGTCTGCAGAAATGGGTGGGTCGTAATCGTCCTCCGCGGGTACAAATTACCTATGACGTGGAAATTGGTAATGCCTTTGAGAAAAAGGAATTGCCCTTGGTCGTTGGTTTGATGGCCGATCTTTCAGGCCAGCCTGAAAACCCCTTGCCAAAGTTCAAAGAGCGCCGGTTCGTTGAAATCGACCGCGACAATTTCAACGATGTGATGACCAAAATTGCGCCGCGTCTGGACATTTCGGTTCCAGATACCCTCAAAGGCGAAGGCAACCTGAAAGTCGAGTTGCATTTCAACCAAATTGACCAGTTTGAGCCTGAGTCAATTGTGAATCAGATCCCCCGTTTGGCTCGTTTGCTTGAAGCACGTCAGCAACTTCGTGACCTCCTGGGCAAGCTCGATGGCAATGACGAGTTGGATGCCTTGCTGGAAAACATTCTGCAAAACACAGAAGACCTCAAGCAGTTGAAAGGTTCAACCGAAGCGTCGGATGGGGAAACCACCGAAGCCACTGCTTAACCCGCAGCCACATAACCCCTTCAACGGTTTTAAAAAACGGAATGAACAATGGCTACTAAAAAATCTTCACCTGACGTCAGCACCGATGCGGTAAAAAACGAGGAATTGAGCCTCTTGGATCGAATCATCCAAGAGGGAAAAATGGCTGCCGAGCCCTCGCAAAGTGTCTATGCCAAGAAACTTCTGGGTCAGTTTGCGACCCAAATTTTGGATGAGGGCATGAAAAGTGCGCCGGACAAAGGCGTGGTCGCGATGATCAATGAGCGCATTGCGGAGATCGATCAAATTTTGACCGACCAGCTCAACGCCATCATGCATCACCCAGATTTTCAAGCGCTGGAGTCCTCTTGGATTGGCCTGCGCGATATGGTGTTTGGCACTGAAACCAGCACCACCTTGAAATTGCGTTTGATGAACGTGACCAAGAAGGAGCTGCTCAAGGACTTGGAGACGGCTGTTGACCACGACATGAGCGTCTTGTTCAAGAAGGTGTACGAGGAAGAGTACGGCACCTTCGGTGGCAATCCTTATTCTTTGTTGATTGGCGACTATTACTTTGGTCGCCATCCGCAGGACATGGCTTTGTTGCAACGGATATCCAAGGTTGCCGCCGCTGCGCACACGCCCTTCATCACCGCTGTCGCGCCAACGATGTTTGACATGACATCGTTCACCGATCTGGGTGTGCCCCGTGACTTGTCGAAAATATTCGAGAGTGCAGAACTCACCACCTGGCGCAGCTTCCGCGACTCTGAAGACTCGCGTTATGTTTCGATGGTGTTGCCCCGTTATGCGGCGCGTTTGCCTTATGGCTCTAAAACAAAACCGGTGGACAGCTTCAACTTCGAAGAAGATGTGGACGGACGTGACCACTCGAAGTACCTTTGGGGCAATTCCTGCTACCAGTTGGGTTTGCGCATCACCGATGCATTTGCCAAATACAACTGGACCACGGCCATCAGGGGCGTGGAGGGTGGCGGTAAGGTTTCTGGCCTGACAGCGCACACCTTCAAGACAGATGATGGCGATGTGGTGCTGAAGTGCCCGACCGAAGTGACCATCACCGATCGGCGTGAGAAAGAGCTCAATGATCTGGGCTTCATCTCCATCGTCAACTCCAAAGGTTCAGACTTTGCGGCATTCTTTGGCGGACAAACCACCAACAAGCCACGCGTTTACAACCTCGACACCGCCAACGCCAATGCGGCGTTGTCTTCCAGATTGCCTTACGTGCTGGCCGCCTCGCGCTTTGCGCATTACCTCAAGGTGATCATGCGCGACAAGATCGGCAGCTTCCAGACCAAGGATTCTGTGGAGAGCTACCTCAACACGTGGTTGTCGCAGTACGTGTTGCTTGATGCCAACGCAACACAAGGCGAAAAAGCCCGTTTCCCCTTGGCCGAAGGGCGGGTGGATGTGGTCGAAGTGCCTGGTCGCCCAGGCGCTTACCAAGCCACGGTTTTCCTGCGCCCTCACTTCCAGATGGAAGAGCTGACCACATCGATTCGATTGGTCGCCGAGTTGCCAGCTTCTGCTGCTTGATGTGGACTTCAAACCCGCCCAGCGGGTTTGCCCTTTTTTAAATTGGAGATTTAAATGTCTGACGTTCTGATCTTATGCATTGACAGCATTCCAGGTAATTCCACCATCACCGGATACACCGACAAAATTGTGGTCAGCTCTTTTTCGCACAGTGCGTCCATCCCGCTGCAACAAGACAGCGCTAAAACCGAGCGCACTGCGGGTCGACCCATATTGTCTGAATTGAATTTCACCAAAATGTCCGACCTGTCCACCACGGCTTTGTACAAGGCTTGTACCCAAGGCAGCAAGTTGGGCACCATCAAATTGAATGTGGGTCGCGTAGAAAACGGCGCATACATGAATTTTTTCACCTACACCATGACCAATGGGATGATTTCGCACATCAGCACATCGGGTGGTGGTGGTATTCCTTCTGATTCTTTCGCGATCAACTTCACCAAAATTCAGTGTGACTACACACAGCAGAAGAGCGATTCGACGCAAAAAGGAACGGCCACATGGAACTGGAATTTGGAGACCATGAAATCTGACTGATTTGTGCCCTCAAAGGGGCGGATTTTGGGGGGTCTTGGGTGTAACAAATTTTTGAAATGTCAACTCGAACAGCTCCATCTTCCATTGCCCCTTTCTTTGACCGTCTTTGTGGTGTTGACTTTACGATTGGCAATGGGATTCATCTGGATGCCAAGGGGTTTCAGTCCTCGTTGCTGTTGGACTTGTTTCGATTGCTCAACACCAGATGTGATTTGACGATTGATGAATTTTTAAATTGCCAAGCCCATGTCATGAACTACGGCTTGCCAGCGACCAATACCTTATCGCCCAACTCCAAAACGGATTTGCTCAAGATGGAGCAACTGGTTCAGCATGTGATCAAGCTTTTTGAACCAAGGCTCAAACAAGTGCGCGTCAGGGCCCAGTCCAACCCCTTGGATACCAAGTCGGTGATGGTGGAAATTCAGGCAGCCGTGGTGTTTGGTGAACAGATCTTGAGATTCGCTCCATCATTCCATCTTCACCCAGGACAGGTTGAGTTGGTTGTGCAGCCGGAAGCTGTTTAGAGAAATGGCTTTTCTATGGTGAACCTGCAAGACGATTTGGTTGACTATTACCGCCGGGAAATTTCTTACCTGCGTGAAAGTGGTGATCATTTTGCACAACGCTATCCGAAGGTTGCACAGCGTTTGTCTTTCAGCGGCTCGGAGTCCAAGGACCCTCACACTGAAAGACTCTTGGAGTCTTTTGCATTTTTGACGGCGCGTGTTCAGCGTGAAATTGATCGTGAATTTCCATTGGCTGCCATGGCCGTCTTGGAAAATATCTGCCCCAATCTGACGCAACCCACCCCATCCATGGGTGTGGTTCATATGAAACTCGATGCCACACAGGGCAAGGTCATGGCGGGCTTAAAAGTACCCCGCGAGACGATGCTGCAGGCCGCGGCTTCCTCGGGGCACACATGTCGATTTCAAACATCCTGGGACGCCGAGCTCTGGCCTTTGAGCATCGTGGATACGGCCCTTGAGGACAATCGAATTCTTTGCTTGAATTTCGCGACCCATGCCGGCGTGGATGTGGCTGAGCTCCATATTGAATCACTGCGCTTGCACCTGAGTGGTGACTTCATGACCACCATGCCCCTGCATGATTTGTTGGCCGCCAATCTGGAGCGCATTGAAATCACCGATCCCAAGGGAAAGCGTTTGTCAGAAATCCCGTTGAAGCAACTGGCGGAAGTGGGGTTTGCACCAGAGGATCAAGTCTTGCCATCGATCGGCAATATCCACCCTGCTTATAACTTGCTGCAAGAGTATTTCTCCTTTCCCGCCAAATTTTTATTCTTCGATCTCAAGGGACTGGCGGGTCGATTGGGGCAGGGCGATGGGTTCACGATCAAATTCGCTTTTAAATCTGCGGCCAAAGTGCTGGCTTCGGTGAACAAGAACACCTTCAAGATAGGGTGCGTTCCAATCATCAACTTGTTCCCCAAAACCAGTGAACCCATCACCTTCGAGCGGCGTGATCACGAATATTTACTGGTTCCAGACCATCACAAAGAAACCTCCCATGAGATCCATGCGATTGAAGCGGTGATCGCCTCAGACCCCGAGGCTGAGCAACCGCAGACGGTTTCGAATTTATTTGCTGCAGAGCGTTTCACCGATGGCGGCCAGGAGATGTACTGGACAACGCGCCGCGAACAGTCGCTCAGACCAGGAATGAGCGGATCCGATGTGTTCATCAGTTTTGTGGACCGAACCAACATCAAAAAAACACCCTCCGAGCCTGTTTTATTTGCCAAGCTGATGTGTACCAATCGAAGAATGGCCGAGTTGGTGCCGACAGGCGCCCGCATGATTGGTGAGTCCATTTCCTCCAGTGTCCAAGTCAATAATTTATATGAACCTGTTTCTCAGCGGGACGCGCTGACGTCCTCAAAATCTGTTTTTTCACTGATTGAAATTCTCAGGCTCAACCACCACTCGTTGATTGAGGACGATAGAGGCGCTGAAAAATTACGCGAGTTGCTGTTTTTGTTTGCCGGGGAAGCCTCCAAAAATCAAATTCAAGTCAGAGGCATCAAATCCCTGCGCGCCAAATCTTCGATTGCAAGAATTGGCCGTGACACTTGGCGTGGTCATTGCGTCGGCAATGACATTTGGTTGGACTTGGACGAAGAGGCATTTGTGGGCGGTTCAACGCTGGTTTTCGCTGGCGTACTGGCTCGATTTTTTTCCCTTTACACAACTGCCAACTCCTACACCCGCTTGGGTTTGATGCGCAATGGAGAAGTGCGTCGCCGCTGGTCACCGATGGCAGGTTGGCAATGTCTGATTTGATCACCCAACTCAAACAAGACCCATTTCAATTTGGTCTTTTTCAAGCTGCGAGCTTGCTCGAGCGCATCGCACAGGAGCGCGGAGATCACCGCAGTTGGGGACCTCATGACCACCCTGTGCGTTTCAAGTCTGACATCACGCTGGGTTTTCCAGCGGGTGATATCCAGTCGATTCGATCTGACGATTCTGGCGCCTACCAGGTCTACACCTCATTGATGTGCTTGGCGGGATCTCGCGGTCCATTGCCACTGGTCTTCACTGAGATGCTGTTGGCCAGTCGTCGCAACAAAGACCATGCCCCGGTTGACTTTATGGATGTATTCAACCACCGGTTGCTGCATCTTTTATACCAGGCCAAACAGAAATATCACCTTTCTCTGGGGTCACGCCAATTGGCGGATATGCCCTTGTTGCGTTTTGTCGATGCATCGGCAAGTTTGGGTTTCAGGGACAAAAAAGACAACGACGAGGCCATTTGGCTCAAGCATGCTTCATTCATGGGCGCGGCACCAAGGTCCATGGGTGCATTGTTGACGATGCTGCACGCTCGATTGGGCGTGCGTTTTGAGGCGCATCAATTTTTCGGCACATGGCTGCACATTGATCCTGCGGAGCAGGCTGTGCTGGGTCGTGGATCGGGGGCATCTTCAACTGCGCAACTGGGGGTGAACGCCACCTTGGGTCACCGGGCATGGCATCAGGGTGCTGCCGTATTGCTGCAGGCCAAAAACCTGACTGCGCAGGCGTATCAAAAACTACTGCCAGGCGAATCATCACATCGCAAACTCAAATGGTTGGTCAAGCAGCATCAATCTGCACACTATCGGGTGTGTGTCGAAATTCATCTCAAAGACAGGCATTTCAAGTCTGCAGGGTTGGGGCCTCAAGGTCCCCGTTTGGGCCTGACCACTTGGCTCACCGATCCCTCACCAACACAGGGCAAGAGAGTGGGTGCATCCAAAGTGTTGAGTCCCAGTCGTTTTTGGTTGACCGACCAGCCCATGGACCCACACGGCATCAAAGCTTGATGCAATAAAAATTCAACACATGCCATGAAAATTGATCTCAGAACGCTGCTGACCAAACTCAATCCCACATGCAAACAGGCCATACGTTTGGCCGCAGAGCTTTGTGGTGGTCAATCCCACTTCAACGTGGAGTTGGAGCACTTTATTTTTAAGTTGATGGAGGGCAAAGCCCCAGACATAGAAATATTGTTCGAGGAGTTTGGTGTTGATTACGCCAAGGTCATGGCCCAATTGCAGCAACGTTTGGACCAGCTCAAACGCGGCAACAAGGGCACTCCCGCGATGTCCGGTGTTTTCGCGCCCTTGTTCCAAGAGGCCTGGTTGTCCAGCTCGGTGTTGCTCGGGCAACAACAAGTTCGTTCGGGCACCGTTTTATTGGCCCTATTGGAGGAAGATTCTGTCAGGGGTGTGACCTTTGAAGTGGCCCCATTGCTTTTGGAAATCCCCCGTGACCAATTGCGAACGCGCTTGGCTGAAATCCTCAAAAATTCCAGCGAAGATGCGGGACAAAACCTGGCTGAACCCTCTGGCAGTGCAGCGGCCGCTTTGGGCTCACCCGCAGTGGCCAAAATGCCCAGCTTGGCGCCAGACGGAAACTCTAAGACCCCCAACTTGGATCAGTTCACGATTGATTTGACGGCATTGGCCCGACAAGGAAAGATTGACCCCGTGCGGGGGCGGGACGCGGAGATTCGGCAGATCATTGATATTCTTTTGCGCAGGCGTCAAAACAACCCCATATTGACGGGTGAGGCGGGTGTGGGAAAAACGGCCGTCGTTGAAGGCTTTGCGCAGCGTGTGGTGCAAAAAGCAGTTCCGCCCAATTTGCAGCAAGTGGTGGTTCGCACCCTGGATTTGGGTTTGTTACAAGCCGGCGCAGGCATCAAGGGTGAATTTGAGAATCGTTTGAAATCCGTGATTGCAGAGGTCAAGGCATCTGCGGTTCCGGTGATTTTGTTCATTGATGAGGCCCATCAATTGATCGGTGCTGGGGGCGCCGAAGGGCAGGGGGATGCCGCGAATTTACTGAAACCTGCTTTGGCCAGGGGCGAGTTGCGAACCATTGCCGCCACCACTTGGGCTGAGTACAAAAAATATGTTGAGCGCGATCCTGCTTTGGCGCGCCGATTCCAGGTGGTCAAGGTGGAAGAGCCATCCCCTGATTCTGCGATGGACATGCTTCGAGGCGTCGTTCCCACTTTGGAAAAACACCATGCGGTGGAAATTTTGGACGAGGCCGTCAAAGATGCTGTTCGACTTTCACATCGCTACATCACCGGCCGTCAGTTGCCAGACAAAGCGATCAGCGTTTTGGACACAGCTTGCGCACGGGTGTCTGTGGGGCAGGCTGGCAAACCACAGGTGATCGAGGAAGTTGAGCAAAAAATTGCCCATTGCGAAGCCCAGTTGCGCTTGATACAACATGGTGTTGCAACGGGCCTGGACCGCCGCGGTGAAATAAAACCCTTGCAAGATGAATTGCTGGTGCTTAAAAGCAAGCACGCTCAGTTGAGTGAAAAACTCTCCCATGAACGACATGCGGTCAATGAAATACTGGCTTTGCGCCGCTTGATTGCGGCGGAAGGCGCGGTTATCGACCGAACAGAGAACGAAGACTGTGTCAGCCACACAGATCAACTCAAACGCCTGGAAAAAGGTTTAGAAGCTATTCAAGACGATGAGCCCATGGTTCCGGTGTGCGTGGATTCCCGAACAGTGGCGGAAGTGATTTCGGGCTGGACGGGCATACCTGTGGGCAAAATGATGGCCGATGAAATCCACACGGTCTTGCACCTGAAAGACCGCTTGTCGGAGCGCGTGGTGGGTCAAGGTGAGGCTTTGGATGCCATTGCCAGGCGGGTCAGAACATTCAGAGCTGATTTGGACGATCCTGGAAAACCGGTTGGGGTTTTTATGTTGATCGGCCCCAGCGGTGTGGGTAAAACAGAAACTGCTTTTGCCCTGGCTGATATGTTGTATGGCGGTGAGCGCAACATGATCACCATCAACATGTCGGAGTTCCAGGAACCCCATTCTGTGTCGAGCCTCAAAGGCGCACCACCCGGGTACGTGGGATACGGCAAGGGTGGGGTATTGACAGAGGCCGTCAGGCGCAGACCTTACAGCGTGGTTTTGCTCGATGAGATGGAAAAGGCACATCCCGATGTGTTGGAGGTGTTTTTTCAAGTGTTTGACAAAGGGTCCATGGAGGACGGCGAGGGCGTCACCATTGACTTCAAAAACACCTTGATTTTGCTCACCTCGAATGCGGCCCAGGATGTGATCACCCATGCCTGCCGTGGTGGTCGTCGGCCCAGCATGTCAGAACTGACAGACCTGCTGCGACCAGCCCTGCTCAAAGAGTTCAGCCCAGCATTCTTGGGGCGAATGGTCTTGGTGCCTTACTTCCCATTGGGCGATGAACAAATTTCTAACATCGTGAAGTTAAAGCTTCAAAAACTGGTCGAGCGTTTTGCGAGCAATCACCTTGCCAAATTAACTTGGGACAGTGGGGTGATCAGCTTGATCACACAGCGCTGTACCGAAGTCGACAGTGGTGCCAGAAATATTGATTTCATTCTCACCCAATCCGTCTTGCCGGAGCTTTCATCCTTGGTTTTAGAGCGCATGTCTACCGCGACACCTTTCAGTGCTGTGCACATCCGTGTCAACGGACTGGGACAATTTGATTACGCATTCACTGACAAACCCATGAGGGTCTCTGATTGAAAACAGATTTTGTTCAATCCGGTGGTTTTTTGACCATTGACACCCCTTTTGGTGCCAATGATTTGCTGCTGGACGGACTGGAAGGCTCTGAAGGGATTTCAGAGCTGTTCAAATTCAATTTATTCATGCGCTCGGGCAGCACGAGCTTGTCGGCAACGACCATTGTTGGGAAAACCGCCACCATCACCATGGAGGTGGAGGGCGGTTCAAAACGATACATCCATGGCATCGTTTCACGCTTCATACAAAGTGGGTACGACGTTGACTTTGCAACCTACCAAGCTGAATTGGTGCCATCGCTGTGGTTGCTGACACTGAGCAGAGACCGAAAAATTTACCAGACGAAATCTATTTTGGACATTGTCAAAGCGGTCTTGGGTGACGCCAGCATCACTTTTTCAGATAAAACATCCGGCACCTATACCGCCTTGGATTATTGTGTTCAGTACGACGAGACCGATTTCGACTTCATCTCCAGACTCATGGAGCATGCTGGGATTTTTTACTACTTCACCTTCACCAGCAGTGGGCATACCATGGTGTTGGGAGACGCCTCTTCTGCGCACATCAGCTGCGCTGGATCCAGTGCCTTGCGATTTTTCCCGCGCACGGGTCAAACCAATCCCATCGACACCGTATACCGATTCGAATATGAAAAACGAGTTGCCCTCAAGTCGGCCACGGTGTCTGATTACGACTTCATCAAACCAGCCACCTCTTTGAGCGGTAACAATGCCGCCACCTCTGGAAGTGGGGCCATTTATGAATTTGGGACTGGCAGTTTGGCTGCCAGCGAAAGCACGGCCAAAGCAAAAATTCGCGTCGAGGCAGCACAAGTCACCTCCACCTTGCTGCGTGGTGACAGTTTTGCCTATGGCCTGAATGCTGGGACCAGTTTCACGCTGTCTGAACACTTCGTCTCATCTCTGAATGTGTTGCATGTGGTCAGACGTGTGCAACACACGGCCCGTGATGATTTGTACAGCAACTCCTTTGAAGCGTTTCCGGCAGCAACTGCATTTCGCCCACCCATGGCGACACCTTTTCCCAGGGCCATGGGCAGCGAAACTGCCAAAGTGGTTGGGCCCAGTGGCGAGGAAATATGGACCGATCAATATGGTCGAATCAAAGTCCAGTTTCCTTGGGACCGGGACGGCAAAGGCGACGATAAAAGTTCTTGCTGGATTCGGGTTTCCCAATCACTGGCGGGTGTGGGGTTTGGCGCTTTGTTCTTGCCCCGCATTGGCCAGGAAGTGGTGGTCAGTTATTTGAACGGGGACCCCAGTCGACCGTTGGTCACGGGGTGTGTGTACAACGGCACCAACACCACGCCGGTCAAATTACCGGACCATCAAACCCAAAGCACCATCGCCACATGGTCATCCAAGCAGGGAACGGCAGGAAACATCGTCAGGTTTGAGGACAAGAAAGACGCGGAGCAGCTTTATTTCCATGCGCAGAAAGATCTGTTGACCGAAATCGAAAATGCGTTGACCACCACGGTCAAAGCTGGGGCTGAGATTCACACCCTTGAAAAGGGCGACCGCACAGTTGATGTCCAAACAGGTAAAGAAATTCACAACGTCAAGGGCACCAGGACTTTGGACATCACCGGCGACGAAACACACAAAAACGGCGCTAAATTTACCCAG
The DNA here is from genome assembly GCA_964201395.1 of Limnohabitans sp. Classification (GTDB taxonomy): domain Bacteria; phylum Pseudomonadota; class Gammaproteobacteria; order Burkholderiales; family Burkholderiaceae_C; genus Limnohabitans. The sequence goes on along the minus strand of CAXNFO010000004.1, from coordinate 3,724 downwards.
AACGTGAAGGGCGATTTTGAATTGGTGGTTGATGGCAAGCTGACCATCACGGTCACTGGAGCGGTGGAGATCAAATCCAGTGCCGATGTTTTGCTGGACGCTGGTGCTTCAATGACCAGCAAAGCGGCACAAGCCTTGACCCAACAGGCTGGAACGGCGTTGACCAACAAAGCGGGCACAGAGTTGACCAACCAGGCTGGAACCAATTTGGTGAACAAAGCCGGTGTCAATCTCACCAATCAAGCTTCAGTCCAACTGGAAAACAAAGGGGCCATGATTGTGAGCAAAGCCGATGCCATGCACAACGTGGAAGCTGGTGCAATGCTGACCCTCAAGGGCGCGTTGACACAAATCAACTGATGGATCGCCAAGCCATGAATCAGAATTCCCCCACATTTCCCATGAGTGCGATAGCTGCACCATTGGAATGGGAGAATTTTGAAAATCTTCATCCGGATGGTTCCTTGTTTCGCCAAGGGACAATGAAAGATGGCCAATTGGATGGCTTGCTCAGAGAGTTTGATGCAGAGGGCACGTGCCGCTTGATATCCAATTTCAAAGGCGGTTTGCTTGATGGATTGACGCAAATTTTTGATTCGGCGGGCCTTCCGATTCAAAAGGCGCACTACAAAGCGGGTGTGTCAGAGGGCGTCATGGAGGTTTTTGCCAGGGGCAAGTGTGTCCTCCAGCAAACTTACGCTGCGGGGGTGGCTTCCGGGACTTGTAAAACCTTTGATGCGGCCGGCCTGGTCAGCACATTGCTGAGCTATGTCGATGGAGAAATCGAAGGCCCTGCAACGTTTTATTTTGAAGGGCGGTTGATCCGTGAGTCGACGTATCAAAAAGGACTGCTGCACGGTGTATCCATTGATTACGACCGAGATGGCAAATGCGTTCAAAAAGCCACTTACAAGGACAACCAGTTAGAGGGCCCCTTGCTGCGCTATTGGCCCAATGGAAAGATCATGGAAGAGCTGCACTACAAGGCTGGTGTACCGCTGGGCTTGCCCCAACGGTTTGACGCCAAGGGCAAGGAGGTGGAGCCTGAGCAAGGAACCGCTTCCATATTGCGTCGACTTGAAACCATGGTCAGGGGGCAGTGATGGGCAATCAAGTTTGCATGGGTGCCATGCTCAAGTGCAGTTTTGGCGTGGCACCTGGAACTCTGATGGTATTACCCACCAATTTGGTGATGACCAAAGTCCCAGATGCCAACATCATGGACAACAAGCCAATGTTGAACATCATGCCCTTTGGCATGTGCCAATCCATGGCCAACCCGATGGTGATTGCCGCGACCGCAGCGGCACTGGGCGTGTTGACGCCCATGCCCTGCATTCCCATGACCATGGCGCCATGGGTTCCCGGGTCGCCGACCCAACTGCTTGGCAAGATGCCCACCCTCAATGATGCATCCAAATTGATGTGCATGTGGGGTGGCGTGATTGAAATCAGCATGCCAGGCCAATTCACGGTCACCGTGAAATAGGATTTTGAAATGGAATACCACTTCAGTGTGACTCGACGCATGTTCACCTTGTTTTTGTTGTGCAGTTGTCTGCTGGTCGCCTGTGTTTTTTTCTTGGGCTTTGAGTTTGGCAAAAAAATAAGTTTGAAGCCTGAGAGCGGTTTGCGGGATTTAAAAACCGAGATCAACCAAAAAATTCAGCAAGAGGCGCCATCGGTGTCAGCTTTGAAGGGGCTTGTCGAAACACCAGTCCCAGTGGTCGACAAAAAGTTGCCTTGATATGGGGAGCACCATGTTGGAAACGAACAGAAGAACCTTTTTAGACCGCTGGGGGCGATGGGCCTTGTCAGCTGGTGTCGGAGCGTGGGTTTTTCCGGTTCAAGGTGCGACACCCAAGAGGCAGGATAACCCCAGCGCCAATGAGGCATTGAGCCATGCATCGGAGTTCCAAGGGCTCTTGAGCAAAGGTGAGTTGGTCGTTGGCTTTGTCAGAGAGGACGATCTACCGTTTTTTTATGAAAAGGCTGGTGAGACCTTGGGTTTAGAGGTTGAGTTGGCCAAGCGGTTTGCAAAGTCCTTGAACTTGAAACTCCGGGTGGACAGAACCGCCACCACCTATCAGGAGATTGTTGATTGGGTGGCCGACAAGAAAATTCACATTGGTTTTCACTCAACGCCGACTTTCAAGCGGGTGCAAAAGGTTTCTTTCAGCGAAGCATATGCGAAATTGCCGCACTCCTTGGTGGTGAACCGATTGGAAATGGCGAAGTTAAGCAACGGCGTCGGCATTGAAAAGCTATTGCGATCCTATTCAGGAAGCATGGGTATTCTGGCCAACTCAGCTTGGGATGAGTTTGCCAAATCTAATTTCCCCAACGCAAAAGTCATTGGTTTCTCCAACTGGGATGGCGTGACCAATGCGGTGCTTTCTGGGCGCGTTGTTTGTGGGTATCGAAACGAGTTTTACACCCGACAAATCCTCAAAACAAATCCCAGTCGCGCTCTGTCGTTGAGGATCGTTAGCTTCAATGATCTGAGCCATGATTTGTCATGCGCAGTGAGTCACGAAAACAAAGTGCTCAAGGAACTGCTCAATGAATTTGTATCCCATCGATCTGGTCAATTGCAACTGGACCAAATGTTGCGGGCCCTCGCGTGATGTCAAGCATGGCGCCCACCTCTGTTTCTCAGCGCTTGGTTTGGCTTCAGTCTCCAGGCGTGCTGATCCTGGCACTGGTGTTGGGTGTGCTTTTTGGAATTTTTGCGCCGCATCGAATGTTGGCCCTGGATGTCTTGGCCGATGTTTATTTGAATCTCTTACAAATTTTGGTTGTCCCCCTCATTCTTTGTTCGATTATTTTGAACATTCAAGGCATGTTCAAGGAACGCACCTACACCAGAACCAGTTTGCGCGCCATGTCGGGCCTGTTTTTGATGGCGCTATTGCCTGCCCTGCTAGGTATGGTTGTCGCGCAACTGCTGAACCCCGGAGCAGGCATCACCACAGAAAATTTATGGCGCATCGAAAAAGTTTTGGGCGGTCAAAACATTGACCAAGTCAGTCGCATCAATTTGTTTTCTGATGCGATGGACACCCAAGCCTCAGCCATCGATGGACTGATAAATGCATTTTTACCAAACAACATCTTCCTGGCTTTGGCACAGGGAGATGAAATAAAAATTGCTGTTTTTGCCATCATGTTTGGTTTTGCTGTGTCTGTTATCAACTCCCGATTGAAAGACGACTTCAATCAATCGTTGGAAGCGGTCATTTCTGCCTGCTTCAAAATCAGTCACCTCTGCAGTTTTGCCCTGCCGTTGGTGATTTTTATTGTTGCATCCCAAATATGCTCGCAGGTAGGCTCGGATGCCTTGGTGGTGATGGCCCATTTTTTGATCACCTTTTTAACAGTGACATTTTTGCTGTGCCTCATTTCATTTGTGATTTTGAAATTCCGTTCTGATGCAAGTGGCTTTGGTGTGCTTTCTTCTTTGCTGCCAACCCTCAGAATTTCGTTGGCCTCTGGCGAGCATTCGTCGGTGTGCATTCCCCAAATGATCGACACCTTGTCCGCTCGGTTGGGTTTTAGCCAAGAGAAGGTGGCGTTTCTGGTCCCCTTGGCCACTGTCTTTGTTCGGTCAGCGCCCATCATGTATTTCGCCGTTGCCACTGTTTTTGTGGCGCAAATATACGGGCATTCCATGACCTACACTGAATGGCTTCTCATCCTCGGCTTGTCTGTCGCGCAAGGTTTT
>CAXNFO010000003.1:0-21114 GCA_964201395.1 Limnohabitans sp. | reverse complement strand
CTGGGTAGTGCCCAACAAAGTGGCATTGGTCCCGGGCATTTCTTGCGAACTGTCGCATGCCCCCGATGTGATGCGCGGCGAGGAAACCCAAGTGCTGGGGGCGCTGCAACTGTTGGGCTGTGCTGGTGCCACGGTGATCTTGCCGGGCACCCACAGCAAGTGGGTGCAAGTGGAAAACCACAGCGTGATGCACTTTCACACTTTCATGACGGGTGAATGCTTTGCCCTGCTAAAGCAGCACTCCATTTTGGAACGAACCCTGAGCGCGCCCCAGTCTGACCCATCGTCAGCGGATGAGGGGGATGAACGATGGTTTGATCAAGGCGTTGCACTCGCGTTCACCGGGGCCAGCCTTTTGCACACGCTTTTTTCTGTGCGCACCTTGGCATTGATGGATCGACTCAAGCCCACGCAAGGCTTGGCCTACCTGTCGGGCTTGTTGATTGGCGAAGAGTTGCATGCCCAAGCCCATCTGCTGACGGGGCCCCTGGTGGTGGTGGCCAATCCCACTTTACAAAAGCGCTATCGACGCGCATTGGCCTTGCGCGGGTTCAGCTGTCAAACCTTGGGGGACGATGCCACCTGGCAAGGCTTGCAATGCCTGGCAAGCCACTTGACTCGTGACACCCTTGGTAGCATGTCTGCATGATGAACATCCCTGACTTGCCCCGCGCCATGGCGCAATTGCCCTTGATCGCGATTTTGCGTGGCATACAACCCGATCAAGCCCTGCAAGTGGGCCAAACCTTGGTCGATGCGGGTTGGTGCATGATTGAAGTGCCATTGAATTCACCCAAGCCTTTGCAGAGCATTGCGGCCCTGCGAGCGCGGCTGGGTCCGTGCTTGATCGGCGCGGGCACTGTCATGGATGCGCAGCAGGTGCGCGATGTCCATGCCGCTGGCGGTCAACTCATCGTCAGCCCCCACTTTGACCCCTTGGTGGTCGCCGAAGCCAAAAGACTGGGAATGATCGCCCTGCCCGGCGTGGCCACCCCCTCGGAAGCCTTTGCCGCTTTGCGCTGCCAGGCCGATGGGCTCAAGGTGTTTCCAGCTGAAATGGTTCAACCCGCCGTGCTCAAAGCATGGTGTGCTGTATTGCCAGCCCACACACCTTTGTTCCCTGTCGGGGGCATCAACCCAGAAAACATGGCCGCCTATCGCAGCGCCGGGGCGAAAGGGTTTGGCATCGGCTCAGCACTGTTCAAGCCCGGCATGAACGCTGAGGCGGTGCACCAACAAGCCCTTCGGTTTCGCCAAGCATGGACAGATTTGAAATGAATACCCCCCCTTTGAATGACGCACCGAGTCTGCAGGTCGCTGCAGGCGTGGCCACCATCACATTGCGGCGTCCCGCTTTGCGCAACAGTTTGAACAACCAAGACCTGAGCACCTTGTTGGATCAATTTGAGGCCATCAATGCCAACCCAGATATCCACGTTGTGGTTTTGCGCGCCCACACCCACAACATGCCACGCCCCGTCTTCAGTGCGGGCTACCACGTGGCGGGTCTGGATGGCGATGCATCGGCGCCCAACTTTTTTTTAACTGTGCCAGATGCACTGGCCCGCCTGCGGCCCATCACCATCTGTGCGCTCAATGGCAGCGTGTACGGTGGCGCCACCGATGTGGTGCTGGCCTGTGACCTGGTGCTGGCACAACAGGGCATGGAGTGGCGAATGCCCGCCTGCGCCATTGGCCTGCACTACTACGCCAGTGGCCTGCAACGCTATGTACAGAAAATGGGGCTTGGCCTGAGCCAACGGGCTTTTTTGCTGGGCTTGGCCATTCCCTTTGAGCAACTGCAAGCATGCGGAATGTTCTATGCATTGGTCAGTGAATCCCAATTTGAGGATCATCTGCATCAATTGGTGCAACAAGTGTTGGGATTGGCTCCCGGGGCCGTTCAGGCCACCAAACAATCCTTGCTCGATGTGGCCGAAGGCATGCCAGACATTGCCGCGATACAAGCCCGCGAGGCCAGCAGTCAAAGCAGCGCCGACTTTGCGGAAGGCCGTTTGGCCATGCAAGAGCGACGCAAACCCGTGTTTCAAGGACGATAAGGGCTTGACATGAACCACTCCCCACTTCGCAACAAGCTCGACGCCCCAGCCGCACAGGTGGTGCTGGAAAGTTGGTTGAAACTGGAACAAGATGTCCGACGCCACGCGCCCCCAGCAGCCATGCAAGCCGGGGACATTTGGCGCGGTCAAACGGGCTTAGAAGCCATCACAGGCATGTTGGAGGGCCGCACCCCACCGGCCCCCATTGGTGCGAACCAGAATTTTTGCATCGTACAAGCCAGTCTGGGCAAGGTCATTTTTCAAGGCCGCCCCCAAAACACCCATCTGAACCCCATGGGCACCGTCCATGGGGGCTGGTACGCCACAATTTTGGACTCAGCCCTGGGCTGCGCTGTGCACACCATGCTGCCTGCGGGTCGCGGATACACGACCAGCCAGCTCAACCTTCAGCTGGTCAGGTCGATACCTTTGAGTGTGGAGCGGGTTCAAGCGGTGGCTGAAGTGGTGCACTGTGGAAGACAATTGGCCACGGCCCAAAGCCAATTGCTGGGCCCCGATGGCAGCCTGTACGCCCATGCCACTTGCACTTGTTTGATTTTTGACCTGCCAGAAAGCGCATCCCAATGAGACTGTTACACACCATGTTGCGCGTCACAGACCTGCAACGCGCGATCGACTTTTACACCCGCGTGATGGGCATGACCCTGTTGCGCACCACCGAACGGCCAGAACAAAAGTATTCATTGGCTTTTGTCGGCTTCGGCAGCAATCCTGAGCATGCCGAGATCGAGCTCACCTACAACCATGGCGTGCACCAGTATGAAATGGGCACCGCTTTTGGCCATTTGGCTTTGGGTGTGAGCGATGTGTATGCCACTTGCGAGCGCATCCGCGCCCAGGGCGGACAAATCACCCGTGAACCCGGCCCCGTGGCAGGCGGCACCCGGGTGATTGCTTTCGTGGTCGATCCGGATGGCTACAAAATTGAGTTGATTCAACAACCTTGAGCCCTTGAACCCCATGCGCCATCTCTTTCTCAGCCAACTGTGTCTTGTGTGTGCACTCTTTGTGACCGCGCCTGCACAAGCGGCCTGGACTTCCATGGGCCTGCAAGACGGGGTTGGTTTTTTTGTGGATGCCGAGAACGTCGAAACCGTCAATGGCTATCGCCGCGTCTGGGTACTACAAAACTACCCTTCGCCCAATGTGTACGGCGCCCAATCCATGATGATGCTCATTGAGATCGATTGCAAAGATGAAAAAGTGCGCTTGCTCAAACTGGTCGGTTATTCGGGGCAGTCTCAAAGCGGCTATTCACAAACCCTGCGCAGTGATACTGGCGCTTGGGAAGTCACCAAAGTGGGCAGCATGTTTCGCAGCATTCAATTTGCCGGCTGTCGCCAGCAAATGAAGCGCGGCTACAAAATTTACACGTCTAAGTATTGACCTGGCCAGGTTTGCGCCAAGCCTCAGCGCACGCCACCTGACACATTGACCATGCTACCGGTCACATAAGAGGAAGCGGGAGAAAGCAAAAACGCAATCACCTCCGCCACTTCGAGAGCGCTGCCTGCACGCCCCACCGGCATCTTGGCGCCGACCTTGTTGACCCTGTCTTCCATCCCTGCCGAAGCATGGATATCGGTATCGATCAAGCCCGGACGCACGCCATTGACCCGCACACCATAAGCGGCCAGTTCGGTGGCCAAACCCTGATTGAAGGTATCCATGGCACCTTTGGACGCGGCATAGTCCATGAAGGTAAAAGGCGAGCCCGTCAGAGCACCAATAGAGGACACATTCACAATCACGCCGCCGGTACCGCCATGCCGGGTAGACATGCATTTCGCCGCTTCGCGGGCGCACAACAAGGCGCCAATCACATTGATGCGCATCACCTCGGTCATGATGGCCACATCCATGTCTTCAATGCGCCGCTTGTGCGATCCCACAATGCCCGCATTGTTGACCAAGCCAGTGGGGGTACCAAAGACACGCTGGGTTTGCTCAAACAAATGGATCACATCGGCTTCGGTCCCCACATCGCCCTTGACAGCGATGGCTCTGCCGCCCGAACGCTCCACATCGGCCACCACCTCCAGGGCTGCGGCCTCAGAGTTGCTGTAATTCACCACCACAGAAAAACCTTTGGCACCCAACAACCGCGCAGTGGCGGCACCAATGCCACGACTGGCGCCGGTGATGATCACAATCTCCGACATGATTCACTCCCTTTATGTTCAGTCCACGCGAATATTGCCCGCTTTGATCACCGGCGACCATGTGCGAATTTCTTTTTGAATGAACTCAGAAAACTTGTCTGAACCCAGTGTCAATGGGAACAAGCCCAATGCAGGCTCTGACAAACGCGCTTGCATGTCGGGCGTGTTCAGCACGGCCAAGATTTCCTTTTCCAATCGGCTGGTGATCGCTTTGGGGGTTTGGGCTGGGGCAGAAATACCCACCCAAGACACCGCTTGAACGCCAGGCGCAATCTCTTCCAAAGTCGGAATGTCTGGATACATGGGCACGCGTTTTTCACTGCTCACCGCCAGCACCCTGACCTTGCCAGCCTTGACCAATTCTGTCGCGCTGGCGGTCAACACCATGTCCAGGCGCCCACCCAAGAGATCAGTGATGGCGGGTGCCGGTCCCTTATAAGGAATGTGGGTCATTTGCAAAGACAGGGTTTGCTTGAGCAATTCAGCCACCAAAAAGCCAGAAGTGCCCACGCCGGCTGAAGCGTAATTGACCGTGCCGGGCTTGGTTCGCACGGTGGTGAGAAAGTCTTGAATCGATTTGGCCGGATGGTCTGCGCGAACGATCAGGTACTGTGGGTAGACACCAATCAGTGCAATGTGCTGAAAATCCTTGATCGGATCGTATGGAATTTTCGCGTACATCAACGGACCAGGAGCGATCGATGAGTTGTAACTGGCCAGCAAGGTGTAGCCGTCAGCAGTGGCCTTGGCCACTGAATCGGCGCCCAAGGTAGAGCCCGCGCCAGGTCGATTTTCAATCAGCACAGTGGTTTTCAAGGCCACACTCAAGCGCTCCGCCACGATGCGCAAAGCCACCTCGCTGGCCGCGCCTGGGGCGAAAGGCTGAATCAATTTGATGGGTTGTGCGGGGTAATTTTGAGCACCCACCATGCCAAGCCAAAGGGCCAGCCATCCACCCACACATAAAAATTTCAAGTTGCGCATATGACCCCATGGCTGGAAAAAGAGTTAAATCAGTTTAACCGCATTGCTGCAGACTCATGCGAGACAATCAGGCTTTGCCAGTCCTCTAAGCATCGCCACATTCATGGAATCATTTTGGGTATCGACAGGCGTGGTTGCGTTGGCCGAAATGGGCGACAAAACGCAGCTGCTGGCTTTTTTGCTGGCGGCTCGCTTCAAGCGCCCCGTGCCCATCATCGCGGGCATATTTTTGGCCACCATCGTCAACCATGGATTGGCCGGTGCGCTGGGGGCTTGGATCACCACCACCCTGAGCCCACAAACCATGCGCTGGGTCCTGGGCATTTCCTTTTTGGCCATGGCGGTATGGACCTTGATACCAGACAAAATTGAGGACGAAGAATCCTCGATTGCCACCCGCTTCGGTGTGTTTGGCGCCACCTTGGTCACTTTCTTTTTGGCGGAAATGGGCGACAAAACACAAGTGGCCACCGTGGCCATGGCGGCGCATTACATGGATGCCTGGAAGGTGGTTGCCGGCACCACCCTGGGCATGATGATCGCCGATGTGCCGGCGGTTTTTCTGGGCGACAAGCTGTCCAGCAAAATATCCTTGAAGTGGGTGCACGCGGCGGCTGCATTGGTTTTTGCCGCCCTGGGGGTTGCCACCCTTTTGGGTGCTGGTGAACGAATTGGGTTTTAACGCAATGGACCATTGAAGATGAATGCACTCGACATCACCTTGATCTATTTGCTGGCTGCTGTCACCAGTGTGGTGGTTTGCAGGTTGCTGCATTGGCCAGCCATGCTGGGTTATTTGTTGGCAGGCATCCTATTGGGCCACGCCTTCAATGAAAATTTCACCGACGACAAGGGCGTGGTCTATTTGGCCGAGTTTGGTGTTGTTTTCCTGATGTTTGTGATTGGCCTGGAGTTCAATTTACCCAAGCTGATGGGGATGCGAAAACTGGTTTTTGGCTTTGGCATGGCCCAAGTCATGATCACCTTGCTCGGTGCTGTGGCAGGGCACACTTTGTTGTGGTGGTTGCTGCAATCCATGGGAATACCCTGGGACTTGAGCTGGCAAGGGGCACTGGCGCTGGGCGCAGCCTTTGCCATGTCGAGCACCGCCATCGTCGTCAAAATGATGGCCGACAGGGCCGAGTTGGAAACACCCCATGGTCAACGCGTGATGGGCGTTTTGCTGTTCCAAGACTTGGCCGTGGTGCCTTTGCTGGTGTTGATTCCGGCACTGGGCAAAGTCAATGAAGGCAATTTGTGGAGCACCCTGTCCCTGGCCATGTTCAAGGCCACAGCTTTGGTGATGCTGTTGCTGTGGGGTGGTCAAAAGCTGATGCGCTGGTGGCTGAAAACCATTGATCAACGCAAAAGCGATGAACTGTTCATGCTCAATATTTTGCTCATGACCCTGGGCTTGGCATGGCTCACCGAACATGCGGGCCTGTCACTGGCCATGGGTGCTTTCTTGGCCGGAATGTTGATTGCAGAGACCGATTACAAGCAGCGCGTTGAAAATGACATTCGGCCCTTCCATGACGTGCTGCTGGGCTTGTTTTTCATCACCATTGGCATGAAGCTCGATTGGGCGGTGCTGTACCAACAATGGGCCTGGGTGCTGGTGCTGGCCCTGGTCCCCATTGCCGTCAAAGCGCTGTTGGTGGCCGTTTTGGCCCGTGGTTTTGGTGCTCCCACGGGGGTGGCTGCGCGGACAGGTATTTATTTGGCGCAAGCCGGTGAATTTGGATTTGTGCTGCTGTCCCTGGGCTTGAGTAACGGGCTGATCGATCCGCTGTGGTCCAACCCGGTGCTGGCAGCGATGGTGTTGTCCATGGTGGCCACGCCATTTTTGATCCAGCACGCAGACCGCCTGGTGTACCGATTTGCCGCCGATGACTGGCTCTCACAATCCCTCAACATCACCGCATTGGCCCAGCACACCATCAACATCGATCACCATGTGATCGTTTGCGGTTTTGGCCGGACCGGCAAAAACCTGTGCAACTTACTGGAGTCAGAGCACATTGGCTATCTTGCGTTGGAATTGCACCCCGATGTGGTGCACTCGGCCATGCTGGCCGGTCATCGAGTGGAGTACGGCGATGCCACCCAATTGGCCAGCCTGATGTCTGCGGGATTGGCCCGTGCATCGGCCGTGGTGATCAGTTACGAGGACACCCCCTCTGCCCTCAAGGTGCTGGCCTTGGTTCAGGCCCATGCGCCTGAGGTGCCTGTGGTGGTGCGCACCCGCGACGACCATGACCTGAACCATTTCCGTGAAGCAGGTGCGCGGGATGTGGTTCCAGAAATTTTCGAAGCCAGTCTGAGTTTGGCCAGCCAAACCTTGCACCACATTGGTATTCCAGCGCGACGCGTTCGCCGCTTGGTTCAGTCACAACGGCAAACGCGCTACGCAGGTTTCAAGGATGATTCGAACGCTTCATCCCATTGAAGCGCCCTCTTCTATCGCCAGGGGTTGTTTGAGGTGGTCAGTCCAGAGGGGCGGGCACAGCGACCTGCCATCTGTCAGCCCAAGTTTGCAACATCGGCATGATGCTGGGGTGAAGCGCCAAACCCTTTGACGTGGCCAAAGCCTTGTGGCGCAAACCGCGCTCACCCGGCAAACGCACATCTTCACCGGGTTTGCTCGGTCTGGCCGAGTGGCAAAGCATGTTGACCTGATCCATTTGGCGCTGAAAAGCAGCGAGTCCACCAAACGCCTGGGGATCCAAGATTTGCAAGAACACCGTCGCACCCCAGCCCTCTGGTGGATCGGCCCGACCGTGACCCGCCAAACCACCCGTCAAGGCCTCCACCGTCAAGCTCAATCCGTAGCCCTTGTGGCCTGAGTCCATGCCGCCCAAAGGCAAGATGGTGCCAGCAGGTTTTTGAAACAGCACAGCAGGGTCACGGCTGCTGTGGCCATGGCCATCCATGACCCAGGCCGCAGGCAATTGCCCCCCCTCTTTGTGAACCCGGTTGGTCATGCCATTGGTGGTGGCAGACGTGGACACATCCACCAAAACGGGCAATTCAGAAGTTGGCCAGCCCGCAGACATGGGATTGGGCGTGAACACCGGGTCAAGTCCGCCAAAAGGCGCCACGCTGGCGGTGTTGGCATCTGATGAATGGAGCAGCATGACCATGCCTTGCTCAGTGGCCCAGGGGTGATAAGCGGCCAGGCAGGCAATGTGGTGGCTGCGCTTGATCACCACCGTGCCAGTTCCATTGACTTGTGCTCTCTGCATGGCCACAGCCATGGCTTGGCGAACCAGCCAAGGGCCAGGCAATCGGCACCCATCCCAAAGCAATGCGCTGGGGTGGTCACTGATCACCAAAGGCTCACCATTGATTTGCATGGAGCCCGACTGAATTTCGTTCAAATACGGCGCCAACAAGGCCAGGCCATGGGTGGTGTGTCCCAGCAAATCCCCCTCCAACAACACCTCGGCGACACAAGCGGCCCTCAGTTCGGGCATACCCGCCGCTTGCAACAAGGACTGGGCAAACTGTTTCAGTTGAATCGGGTCATAGGTCATGGGGGCCTCACATCGTTCGCCAAGGGCTGGGTTCGAACCATTCCGCTGCCCGAGGCGGTCGCATCGCCGCTGCGGCACTCTCAATCACAACAAGGCACCGCGTGCGCTGATGGGCCAGATGGACGCCACGCGCCCCTGGCGAACGCCAATCAATTCATCATAAAGATTAACGGTCGGATCGCAGTGACCCGGCACCAACCACAGCCTGTCGCCCAATGACAACTGGGCTTGGGGTGTCAACGCCAAAACACCATGCTCATCCGAGGCCTTGATGTAGGTCAAATCAGGCCTTTGCCAAAGTGCTGGCATGCCGCTGTCCACACTCGAGGCTTTGAGTCCCGCATCAACGATGGCCCTGCCTGACTTGGTTTGGCTCATCACCGTGGTCTGCACAAACAAAGCATGCTCGAACGCACAATCCCCTGCTGCGGATTGGTTGTCGCTGTAGTCGCGGTCCATGAAGATGTACGAACCTGCTTGAATTTCATTGAACACACCCGAGTCGCGCTCGTGCCAAAACGTCCCAGTCCCGGCACCGGTGATGCGCTCACAAGCCACCCCTTTGGCGACGATTGCGTCTTTTGTCATGCGCGCCCATTCACTGGCTTGCGCGATGGCCGCCTGTCGTTGTGCGGGTTCCCGCATGTGCTGCGCCGCACCTTGGTAACACTGCAACCCGGCAAAACGCAAGGGTTTCGATCGATCAATCTGCATGGCCAAGGCCACCGCTTCATCGCCTGGGGCCACACCGCAGCGGCCAGAACCGACATCGACCTCGACATAGACATCCAGGGAAACATCCGCATCCGCGGCGGCCTGTTGCAACCACAGCACCTGCTGGGCATCGTCCACCAACACACCGATGCGCGCCTTCTGGGCCAAGCTCGCCAATCGACGGGCTTTGGCCAAAGAGGCGATTTGATTGGTCACCAATACATCTTGGATGCCAGCGTCGACAAATACCGCAGCCTCACTGACTTTTTGACAGCAAATGCCCACCGCCCCCAGCGCCACTTGCCGAAGGGCAATCTCGGGGCATTTGTGGCTTTTTGCATGGGCTCGCAAACGCATACCGCTGCCGCTCAATGCATCGAACATGCGCTTCAAGTTGCGCTCAAAGGCATCCAAATCCAGCACCAAAGCGGGGGTTTCAATGTTCGCGAGGGTATCCCCCACGGCAGCGGCGGACCACGGGCTCACAGCCCCAACCCATTCATCAATGGAAAGTCAATCAATTGGGCCCCTGTCACTGAAAACATTGCACAAGCTTTGATCAAGCGTCAAAGCGATTGGCAAATTTTAAAGCCTCCTGCGGGCTCGCTGGATTCACCCAATGGGGTCAAGCGTGGGTCAACGCATCGGTTGATTTATAAAAAGCAATGGCCTCTATGTTGCTGAATGTGATCACAGCGCCGCCAGATTTGGCAGCAGCACTGCCCGCAGCTCGGTCGATCACCCAATCTTTGACAGTGCCTTGCAGGTACAAAGTATCCACACCATCTCCGCCATTGAGCTCGGTGCTGTATGTGCCGGCATAAAACTTGTCTGCCGCTTTACCACCCGCCACCTTTGTGTATTGGCTGCCATGGCTCAATGCCAAGGTATTTTTACCGTTGTACAAGGTGGCATCGGCTTTTTTGGCTTTCAGCGATGACATGACTGAACTGGCGGCGGCATTGGCCTTGGCATCATTGAAGCCCTGGGACTTCAATTGCGTTTTGAAATCAGCCAAATTGGAGTTCTCGGTGCGCACAGAGATCGAGCTGTACCCCCCGCCGCGCAGGTCAAACAAGTTAGACCGCGTGGTGTCTGCTGCATTCAGTTCAACGCCTTTGGGCGCCCACACTGTTTCAAATTGGCTGTACGCATCGTTGACTGCCAGCGCGTTGGCCTGCGTGTTGGTATTGGCACCATACAAATATTGCAAAGCGGCGATATCCAATGCTTGATAAGTGCTGGGTATCGATGCCGCCGTGCTGGTGCGCAGTGTGTAGGAGGTATCGGTGGCTGTGCCTGTCAAACTCACGATGGTTGAAGCCGCAGGGTTGTTGTAAGACATGACGGACGTCGATCGGTTATCCAAGGGCTTGGGCAAATAAGGCCCTGGTGTTGAGCCGCCACCAGCGTTGTAGGCGCCAGGATGCTTCAACCCCATGGCGTGGCCCAATTCGTGAATCAATGTGTACCAGCCATAACCGCCTTTCTCAGCCAATTTGGCGCCCGCATTTTCTGGGTTGTTGCTGTTGTCCAGCATCAAAATGGATGGTCGGCTGGGATTGGTGGATGGGTAATTGGCATAACCGGCACTGGAGGTCTGGTCGTTGTTGCCAAACTTGATATCAGCGAGTTGCGCATTCTTTTCAAAGGTGACATTGACCAAACTGGAAAGGTAGCTGAAGGCCGACGTGATGGCCCCCTTTTGGGTATCGGCAATGGGTGCAAAACCTTTTTTATCCGCTGCAGAAAGAAATGATTCAGTACCCGACAGGTAATCGTAATAAATGGTGGTGCGCGCACCCGCTATTTGCTTCACATTCGGCGCTATCACTGTAGCGCTGGGGGTGGCCACCGCACCCGCATCGTGCCACCAGTTGGACCCACCGGCCAAAACGGCGTCAAGGTTTTTATTGCCACTGCTGACCGGTATTTTTGACAAGGTCTGGAAGGCATTGAGTTGGTGGCGGGTGAACTTGGCCGAAAACCCTTTGGCAGGCGTGATCGACAAGGTCACGGTGAATTGGCCATCTGACGTGGCCACATAGTTGAGTGCATTGCCTTTGGTCGAGCTGACCACTTTGCCCTGCGCGTCTCTGACCGTGATGCTGACCGCCGGCGTGGCTTTACCCGTAAAGGAGTATGAATAAGCCCCACTGAAGGCGTATGAACCACCTTTTTTCAATTGCAAGGTCATGGGCACGGACGTGGCCTCGACATTGACCATGCCCGTGGTGGCGCTCATTTCATAGCTGGGCCGAGCAGCGACCCAATCGGTCACCCCTTGAACCGATTGGGTTTGAGTCACGCTCGCCTGGGCATTGGAGCTCAGGC
Source organism: Limnohabitans sp. (assembly GCA_964201395.1). Lineage (GTDB taxonomy): Bacteria > Pseudomonadota > Gammaproteobacteria > Burkholderiales > Burkholderiaceae_C > Limnohabitans. The sequence continues at coordinate 9,303 of CAXNFO010000003.1, read as the reverse complement.
CATTGACTGGCACGGCAGAGCCAGTCGGTTTGGGCAAACCCACTGACCCTGTTTTGACAGGCAAATTTTTGACTGCTGCTGGCTGCAACAAAGTTGACGCGCTGATCTTCATATGACTTGATGAATCCGGGATCGAAATGGTGACTGGTTCAGCCCTTCAATCCTGCTGATGAGGCAGGCACCAAGTACATCGGAATCAACATGAAAATCTGTAGAAAACCCCCAAAAAATAGTTCTTTTAAATTAAAAACAGATCGAACCAGCCCGCCAAACTGGGTTATTTGATCAGCGTCACTGGGACCAGGGTGGCACTGAGCACCCGTTGGGCCACTGACCCGATCAACAAGTCAGTGAAGGTCGACCTTCCTTTGGCGCCCATCACAATCAAATCAAATTGACCTGACTTGGCCGTCTTCACAATTTCACTGGCCACATGCCCTGTTTTGATGATGACCTCATGGTCCAAGCTTGATTTGTCCAGCTTTTTCTTGGATGACTTCAATTCTTTGGCACTCAAGTCATGTAAAAAATCTTCAATGGTCCCCTTGGGGAAATGTTTTCGAACGTGCTTCAAGCCCGCGTCATCATGGACAGACAGCAAGGAAATACTGGCGGTATTGCCCACGGATTGCGCCAAATGGATGGCGTAATCCAAGGCCCGCAGGGCGCATACCGATCCATCTGAGGGAACAAGAATTTTCATGTCGAGACTCCTGGGTAAAAGCCTTGAACATACGCCGCGGTGGCACATTTGGATTTGCGTTGGCGCAAACAAAGCTCAATTGACCCGCAGGAGCAGACAGCCCCAGCCAGATGTGGACTCAAGCAGTGGTGAATACGAAGGCCATCAAAATACCCGTCATCACCAACAATTGACCCAAAATCACCCGCATGTAATAGGCCGCTGTCCCTGAATGCCATGCAACCCAAGACTTGGACACCATATTGCTCAGCAATGCAGCCACGATGGGCCATTGGGCTTGATCGACTGCGATCTGACCCGACTGCACCAGAGAGCCCATGGAGGCCACGATGGCATGTGCATCCGCCAAGCCAGCGATGGCGGAAGTGATCAAGATGCCTTCTTGTCCCAGCCACTGGTTCATGCCAGCAGACAACAACATCACAGCAACCACCAGGCCCACCAACGTCAAGGTGGACTTCCATTCAAACAGGTGGGCAGAAATCAAGGGATCTTGAACCGGCAATGGGGGGCCTGCCCGGGACCACATCGCCGTGGCATAAAGAATGGCGCACAACACACCTAACAGCAATGGCCAACTGAAAACCATCACCAGTTGCGGCAAGATCAGGTTGATCAACAAAAAAAGCTGAATGATGGTGGATACGCTGGACAACACAGCGCCCATCACCGCGCCATGTATTTGCGCTGGCATGTCGCGCGAAAGTTTTCCCATCGCATATACCGTGGCCGTGCTGGAAACAAAACCACCGGCAAAACCGGTCAATGCCAAACCATGATGACCACCCCAATGGCGACTGCTGATGTGCCCCAGGGCTCCGATGGCCATGATCAGCACCACAAAGCGCACCAACTGATGCGGATTGATGGCCTTCCACGGGCCCATGTCCACATCTGGGGTCAATGGGTAAAGAATCAGGATCAAAGCGGTGAACAACACCAAATCCTTCCATTCACTGGCACTCAAGATGTTTTGCGCAAAGTCGTGCATGCGCTTTTTAGCTGCCAATAAAACAGCCAAGCCCAATCCACTGAAAGCCGCCAAGGTGGGTTGGGTCACCGCCAAACCGCCAATCAGACAAGTCATGAACAAGGCCAACTCCGTGGTCACGCCCGGGTTGAGGAGGCTGCTTCGCCAATAGCCAATGCCAATCAAAAGCACCAATTGAATCAACACGACAGGAAAGATGTCCGCCCCATCCAAGGTCACAGCCACTGCACCGGCCAAGGCGCTGATGGCGAAGGTTCGAATGCCTGCAATGTGGCTGGGCAGTGCAGCATTGCTGCGCTCTCGCTCGGCACCGATCAACAACCCAATGCCCAGGGCCAAGCCCAGGTTTTCCAGGCTGGATATGGCGGGTATCAACTCATCCATCAGACCTTAGGGCTTGCGCGATAACCGCATTCCCTGCGGTTGTAACACTCGAATCCTTTGAACAGGCCTTCATCCATACCGGTCATAAATTGCGTTGTTTCATCATGGCTTCGCGCATGCCATTCAATCGGGAATCAAAGTCAAAGTCGTCAGCTTGTTCGAACGCGAGATATGAATAAGTTCGATTGGAAGCGTGAGACTTTTTTGAATGGTGTTTGATGGGACAAAAATAGGCTTCAGTGGCACCGATGACTGCGCTGACAAAACCGATCAAGCCCACAGCGTAAGCACAATAGGTGCAGTGAAATTTGGAAATCCAATCCAGGTATTTCAACTCCTGGCGGTCAAACACAATAAAGTCTGATCGACGGAAAGGCTTCACCCGGTAGATGGGGAAACACAAATATTGATACAGCGTTACAAATGCGTCCAACACCAATAAAGGCACGATGACGCTGTAAATCATCGGGCCTGTGATCAGGTTGATGGGCCTGGATCTTTTGACCAAGGCCCACAAGCCCAATTGGTGATTGGTGGCCTGGGTCTTCATGTGGGGTTCCTCTCGCAGAGATCGGATGGCCACATGAAAAGAAGACAGCGGCCATCAATGCCCTATCGTAGGCGTGACAACCATCAACGGCTTGATATGCATCAAGCTTTGGCAAAAGCCAGGGTTCAACGCAGATTTTTGATGCCGGCCCTCAAGAACAAGCCAGGAGACACGGCACTCAACGTCCCTAGGCCAAAAGGGCCTTGCTCAGATTTTGAATGCGTCAAAGGTCTCAGGCGCAAACAACTCCTCCGGTTTGAGCAAGCGGCTGGATAAACCTTGTTGATGGTGATAGCGCAAGAAGGTTTCCAACACGTGTCGATTGCTCTGGAAACCATAGGCCCACCAATCAGGGCCCAATTCCTTTTCAACTTGCTCCACATGGGCGGGTAACCAAGGCAACATGGTCTTCAAAGCCGCCACCTCGCGCAAAGACTGATAAGTGACTTTTTGCGACAGGACAAAGGCCTTGAACAAAGACTGGGCCATCCAACGATTTTTTTCATACACATCTCTGCGGATCACAACGGTATGCATGATGGGCAGAATTTTGGTTTTTCGGTAGTACTCCAACTCCACTTCCGGATAATTCTCAAAAAGTCTTTTGACTTTGTGGGGCTGGCTGTAAAAGCTCGACGGAGCGCGTGCCGTGTGCATGGCATCAATGTCGCCATTGGCGATCATCTCGGTCAAGGTCTGGGTGGGGCCGATGGGAGAAATTTTCACTTCTGGCGGCAATTGCAACTTGATCTTCTCATCTCGTCCAGCCGTTTCAGCCCCACCGGTCAAATATTGAACGCTGGTGTGGGGCACTTGGTAGTGCTCCTCCAAAATGCCACGAATCCAAACCGGCGCGGTCATTTGATACTCAGGTGTTCCAATTTTTTTGCCGATCAAATCAGAAGGACTTTGAATTCCGCTGTCCACGTTCACGTAAATGGAGTTATGCCGAAACATGCGTGATGGAAACACCGGAATGGCAATGAAGTCTGGTTCGGATTTCATCAAAGAGACGCAGTATGAGGACAGCGACATTTCTGCGCATTCAAACTCCTTATTGCGCAGCATGCGAAAGAAAGTTTCCTCCACGGGCAATGACAAATAATTGATGTCCAAGCCGTCTGCCACCACGGTGCCATTGGCCAAAGCCGATGTTCTGTCGTAGTCCCAGCATGCCAAGGTGACGCGCAATTTACCCATGTGTACTCTCCATCTTTTGCGTTTGTAATTGACCCCACAACCTGCGTAGGGTGGTTGAACCAGCTCAGTTTATGAATATCTTTCAGGCGGACATGATAGTGTTTCATCCATGCCACTTCTATGGCGATGTGCATTTCCCCAGTGCTGGCAGCGAATTTCTTGTCGCTTGGGCTACAGTTTTCCAAACAACGCCATCAACACATCTCTTTTTGATATGGCCCAAAAGAATCCCAGAATCCTTCGAAACATGCGTTCTGCAAGCTGAAGTTGGCTGAAAGCGGGGCGATACCCATTGACGAGTGAGGCCAGTTCTGAGACAAATGAATCTGTGCACGTGAAGTGCAAAACGCACACAGCGGTGTGCCACAGAAGGAATTCATGGAAACACAGAAATTCGACCTGATCATCATGGGAGGCGGTTTGGCCGGGCTGAGCGCTGGTGTGAGGGCCTGCGAGCTGGGCCTGTCGGTGGCCCTGGTCGAAAAAGGCGAGACCGAACAATACCCTTGCAATTCACGCTTCTCTGGCGGCGTATTGCACTTGGCTTTTCAAAACATCAAAGACCCCAGCGATCAATTGGCCGATGCCATTGCCAAGGCCACAGATCACTACGCCGACACCGAATTGGTCCTGGCCCTGTCCCGCCAATCCCAAAGGTGCGTGACTTGGTTGCAACAACAAGGCGCGCGATTCATCCGCGCTGGCCAGGTGGTTTGGCAGCAATGGATCATGGCCCCACCACGACCCATTGCGCCAGGCATGGATTGGAAAGGCCGTGGACCCGATGTCACCCTCAGGGCATTGATGGAGAACTTTAGGAAAAAAGGGGGTCAGGTTTTTCTGGGTTGGCAAGTCACGGATTTTTTATCTGATGGTCAACGCTGCCTGGGTTTCAAAGCGACGCACCGAGGCCAAGAAAAGCGATTTGAAAGCTCAGCCACTTTGGTGGCAGATGGTGGCTTTCAAGCCAACTTGGACATGCTCAAGCAACACATCGCACCGCAGCCCCATCAGGTGCTTCAGCGAGGGGCAGGCAATGCCATGGGCGATGGCATGCGTCTGGCCCAAAGCATGGGTGCAGCCACATCCAGCTTGGATGCTTTTTACGGCCACCTGCTGTGCCAGCAGGCGTTTTCCAACCCCAAACTCTGGCCCTACCCACAACTGGACGAGCTGGCCACCTCTGGCGTGGTGGTGAATCAGCAAGCGCAACGGGTCATCGACGAAGGCAGGGGCGGTGTTTACATCGCCAACCAACTGGCACACCGTGAAAACCCTTTGGATTGCCACGTGATTTTTGATCAGGCGATATGGGACGGCCCCGGCAAGACATCCCGCATTCCTGCCAACCCCCTGTTGCTCAGTGCAGGTGCCACCCTTTTGCAAGGCAATACCTTGGCCGAGTTGGCCCAAAAAATGGGGCTGCCCGCGACAGCTTTGACCCAAACCATTGGCCAGTACAACCAAGCGGTTCAAAACCATCAAACAACAGAACTGAATCCGCCACGCAGCCACCACAAGCTCACACCCATGCCCGTGGTGAAAGCACCTTTTTATGCATTGCCATTGTGCGCGGGCATCACCTACACCACAGGTGGCTTGCTGATTGATTCTCAAGCCCGCGTTTTGCGCGATAACAAAGCCCCTATTCAGGGCTTGTATGCCGCAGGATCAGTGGTCGGCGGTATTGAGGGCGGCCCCAGTGCCAGCTATGTGGGTGGGCTGATGAAGGCTTTGGTCCTGGGCATATTGGCCGCAGAAGATGTTGCAAACGTCAAGAGCCTTGTATTGTCGCAAACCTCTGCATGAGTCGACCATCGCGATGCTTTCCAAACTGGTGTCCGATCACAAAGGGACGATCTGGCGGTGATCGCCAAAACTGAAGTGAACTGATGCGGCGTTCAAAAAAAGAGGCCGCCCTTCACCGTGGAACCAGCGTGTCGAAAATGATCTCCACCATCTCCACATAACTCGACAACAAACCCCAAGCCAAAACGCCCACCACAGCGCCCAAAATCAAACAAGGCCAAAATTGATAGGCCCATGCAGCCCACACGCCCAAGAGAAATAAACCACAACCGATCACAGCTGCCAATGGTTTGCCGTGGCGGCGAATCAAGCCCAGCACCGGATAGTGGGGCATGCCCTCAGCATCAGTCATGAAAATCCTTTGAATGAAGTTGGATGGATGCGCAAGCCATGTCACATCATTTGGGCTGTGCAATTAATAACTCTTTTGCCGCCATCGGGCAGCGCCGCAAAAGCCAGGGCATTGAAGGAGGCATTCAGGAGCCTTTAAATTCAATGTGGGGTCACACTTATTGCGGTGCAAATTCAGCATGTCATAGGTTTCTCTGCCACCAAGCGCGCCAGGGCTTCACTTGGGTTATCAGAAGTCATCGGGTCGGGGCGGTTGGGGTAAGTGGCAACCCAAGGGACGGCCCACAACAGCGATCAGGGTGCCCAGACCTTGGTCCATAACAACTCTCTTTGCTGCATCACATCACCATACATTCGCGCTGGTGGTCTGAGCATGATTTGCTTGCCAACTCTTTCAACTTGGCGAATTTCGTGGCCACCAATTCGATGCGCATCTGAGGCAATGTCCACCAAACAGTCCAGCACCTTGCCGTCGAATTGGTAAACCCCGCCATAAGACATGTAATCGCGTTTATGGAGCACCGTGGTATCGCCGTTGCACAGCGAAGCCAACATTCGATCATTGGAAAAAGCAATTTGCCCGATGGGATTGAGCCCATAGGGAGGCGGCATTTGTTTTCCGTTTGAATCCCAAGCACGCGCCTCATCGAGGCGCCAAATACCTTGCAAATCATCCATTTTTCTTTGTCTCCTGGTGTAGATGTTTTATAAAATCAATATAACAGACTGATACCAATCAATCCCCCAAATGCAGATGCTAACCCCGCTTCAGCAAGATCATCCATGGTTCTCTGCGGCAGCAAACCTGGCTGCGCGCCGACCAGACACAAATGCCCAAGCCAAATGGTGGCCATGGCCTTCCAGCAACAGCCCCCCTTGACCCGCAGAGCCCGCTGCATACAAGCCACGTATGGGCGCTTGATCAGCGCCCAACACCTGGTGCGAAGGGTTGACACGCAATCCACCGTCTGTGAAAACAACATATGCTTTGACGGGGCCTAAGGCATAGAAAGGCCCCTCTTTGTGTTTGAATCGGCCACCCATGTGCGCCTTCAGTCCTTCTGGATGGATCCCTGCTTTGAGAGCCAACTCATGCCAATCGCTGGAACGATGAAACAAATCTCGACGGTTTTTTTCATAGTCAAGCATATAGGCGTATGCAATGCCAGGGGCGGTGGAAATGAAATAAGGCCAGGCGGAAAATCGTTGGTAAATCTGTGAATCAAAAACAAACCAAGCCAGGGCACCTGGATGGTCGGCCACAGCATGTCCAATGGTTTTACCGGTCATCTCGACCAACTCGCCCTTTTGATTGACCAAATGCGCGCCTTCAGTCAGCAAAGTCGGAGAGGGCCCCAGCGCTGTCGTCATGAATTTCATCATGAATGGCCGAATCCAATGGGAAGGCAGGTGTTCAATGGACCATGCCATGCCCAAGGCAAACCAGCGCCAAGGCGGTAAATTCTGCACCCAATGGGGCTTGCCAGGGGGTATAAAACGCAGAATGGGGCCGCGAACGATGTCGCCATTGACCACCTCAGCCCTCAAGGCATCGGCCATGCGATGCCCGTCTCCCGTTGCTTCGGGGTTGACGGAATCCAAATGAATTGTTTGGGGATCGGCCCAACGCTGCTTCAGGTCTGCAGCGCCGCTGTAGTCGCCCGTTGTCAAAATCACTGCTTTTCTGGCAGTCAAATGAAACGATTGCCCATCGATCTGACCAGACATGCCCACCACACTGCCATGGGTGTCGGTGAGGATTTTTTCGCAGCATGCATTCACGCAAATATTCACACCCAACTGCCGACAATGCCTTTCCAAGTGGTAAATCAAACTGCGTGAGTTAGGAATGGTGTTGTGCATGCGCGATACACGGTTGGGAGGATCGGGTGCAGGTCCCATGAACACGATGCCCAAACGGCTTAACCATGCAACCGCATCGGCGCATTCATCCACCAAAATTCGACGCAACAGCAGGTTATCCCTTGGCGCCAAATCGCCAGCGTGTAAAGCCAAGTCTGCGAAGTGATGGTCTGCGTGGTCTTCAATACCGGCACGCTTTTGCAAATCAGTCCCGTTGGCGGAAATAGCGCCAAGGGACCAGGCTGTAGAACCGCCCAGTTCAGCGCTCTTCTCCAACAGCACGACATTCAAACCCAGACCTGCGGCTTCGGCAGCAGCGGCCAAACCTGCACCGCCACCGCCCACAACGACAACATCGCACTCTTTCACAGTCTGCATATTGAAATTACGACAGAGATCGAAAAGGCAAAAACAAACAGCTCAAGGATCCAATGTGATGTTGGCCGACTTGACCACGGCAGCCCAACGGTCCATGTCGTTTTTAATGAAAGCAGCGAACTCTTCAGGCGACCGGTACGTAGGCTGCAAACCTTGCTTGGACAAATTGGCCACCATGTCTGGCTGCTTCAAAATATCGGAGGTCACAGCGTGTATGCGTTTTCGATAATCTGCACTGACCGCAGCAGGTGCAATCAAGCCGTACCAATACTCCATCACATAGCCGGACACACCTGACTCAATGAAAGTCGGCACCTCAGGCATCACAGACACCCGCTCCTTGGTCGAGACGGCCACCACGCGCAACTTACCCGATCGTGCCAAAGGTGTCGCAGACGGTAGCGTGGTGAACAAAACCAAATCGCGTTGGGAACCAATGATGTCCGAAATGGCTGCACCCACCCCTTTGTAAGGTATGTGGGACATTTTGGTTTGGGTTTCGTATAAAAACAGTTCAGCGGCCAAATGGGCCCCGCTGCCAATCCCGGCAGATGCAAAGTTAACTTTTCCTGGGTTGGCCAAGGCCATGGTGACCAAATCCTTCGCCGATTTGATCGAAGAGGATGGGTGAACCACCAAAACCATGGGCGTAGAGGCCAACGGCGTGACGGGTGCGAAATCACGTGCCACGTTGTATGGCAATTTAGGATAGAGACTGGGATTGATCCCAATTTCAGAAGTAGAGCCCACCATCAATGTACTTCCATCTGGCTCTGCACGCGCGGTGTGCTGCGCGGCTATGGCGCCCGCCGCACCGGGCATGTTCTCAACCAATACACTGACGCCCAATTTCTCGGTCAATTTCGGGGCCAGCATGCGCGCAAGAATGTCGGTGCCCCCCCCAGGGGTAAAAGGCACCATCAATTTAATGGGCTTGTCGGATCTGGGTTGGGCCAACACTGGGCTGTTTAAGCAGCCAAGACCTAATACAAAGCTCAATAAAACTCGGGTAAATCGATGCATGTCAAATCCTATTCAAAAAATGAGATGGGCGTTGCTTCAAACGGTCGCTTT
>CAXNFO010000002.1:0-21143 GCA_964201395.1 Limnohabitans sp. | reverse complement strand
ATCGCGCGGCACGCGCTTACAAAGACATCAACCGCTTGGCCTTTAAGCTGTTGGTGCCTGGTGGTGCTTTGTTCACCTACAGCTGCTCGGGCGGCATCAACGCCGACTTGTTCCACAAAATCGTGGCCTCTGCGGGCACCGATGCGGGGGTGGATGGCTTCATCAGCGAACGCTTGTTTGCCGCGCCCGACCACCCCATGACGGTGACCTTCCCAGAGGGCGAGTACCTCAAGGGCTTGGTGGTCATCAAAAAGTAAGGCCTGTTCCCACCGCCGCTTGGCTGGCTGCCATGCCCCAAACTGGGCAGCCGTCGGCGGTTTCGGGCGGACTTCAATGATCGCTACACTGCCCCCCTTTGTGCATTCATCCCCAGAAAGCAAGCCATGTTGATTCCCACCACTGTCCTGACCGGTTTTTTGGGCTCTGGCAAAACCACCCTGCTCAAGCGGGTGTTGTCCGAGGCCCACGGCATGAAGATCGCCGTGATCGAAAACGAGTTCGGCGAAGAAAACATCGACAACGAAATTTTGGTTGCCGATACCCAAGAGCAGATCATTCAAATGAGCAACGGCTGTGTGTGCTGCACCATCCGCGAAGACCTGCGCACCACCTTGCGCGACCTGGCCGAGCGCCGGCGCAAGGGCGAGCTTGACTTTGAGCGCTTGGTGATTGAGACCACCGGCCTGGCCGACCCCGGCCCGGTGGCCCAAACCTTTTTCATGGACGACGAGGTGGCCGAGTCTTATTTGCTCGACTCCATCCTCACCTTGGTGGACGCCAAGCATGCGCCGCAGCAACTCAACGACCGCCAAGAGGCGCGCCGCCAAGTGGGCTTTGCCGATCAAATCTTCATCAGCAAAAGCGATTTGGTCGATGCACAGGCGTTGGACGCCTTGCAACACCGCTTGAAGCACATGAACCCGCGCGCGCCCCACAAAGCCGTGCACTTTGGCGAGGTGTCGATCAAAGAGGTGTTTGACTTGCATGGCTTTAACCTGAATGCCAAGCTCGACATTGACCCCGACTTTTTGCAAGACAACAGCCACGCCCACCACGACCATGCCCATGGCGAGCACTGCGACCACCCCTCGCACCAGCACGGCCATGACCAAGAAGGCGGGCATCACCATCACCACGATGACGATGTGAAAAGCTTTGTGTTCAAGTCCAACCGCGCCTTCGACCCGGCCAAGCTGGAGGATTTCTTGGGCGCCATCGTCAACATCTACGGCCCACGCATGCTGCGCTACAAAGGCGTCTTGTTCATGAAGGGCACCGAGCGCAAAGTGATCTTCCAAGGCGTGCACCAACTGATGGGCAGTGACTTGGGGCCAGCCTGGGCAGCCGACGAGGTGCGCAACAGCAAAATGGTCTTCATTGGTTTGGATTTGCCCAAGGATATTTTTTTCCAAGGCCTGGACAAATGCCTGGTCTGATCGGCGGCACGGCCTGTCGCTACAATCGCGCGCGCCCAATGCTGGGCAAAAGGCGAAGCTTTGGGGGCAACCCCTGGTGAACAAGTGGTCCAGGTCTGGGCCACACGCCCTACCAGCTCGTCGTCAAACCGCCCATCGGCGGGGGCCAATACTTTAGGAGACCCTGCATGTCCACTGCCAAAACCAAAAAAGGTGTCGCTGTGTCCAAAGCCAAGCCCGTGGCCCAAAAGGCCGGCAAAGCTGCGACCCCTGGCAAGCCGGTCAAGGCGGTGAAAGGCAAACCTGTGGCCACGCCCGCTGCGAAAAAGGCAGTTGTCAAAAAGCCTGCGGCGAAACAGGCCGTGGTGAAAAAACCGGCTGTGAAAAAGCCCGTTGCGGCACCCGCCAAGAAAGCCCCGGCGGCAAAATCTGTGGCCGCCAAATCGGCCGCTCCGCATCAAAAAGCAGCCCCCACCGCCAGCAAGGCCGTGGCCAAGCCAGCCAACCCAAAACCCATCCCCACCAAAGCCAAGGGCAAGCCGGGGCCTGTTGTGGCCAAGCCAGCACCCAAAGTGGCGGCCAAACCCGCGTCCAAGGCCGCCCCATCTGCTGTGAAAAACACCCCCCCTCATTCCGCCAGCGCTTCGGCTGCCAAAGCCGCCCCAAGCAAGGCAGCGGCGCCTGCCAGCAAAGCAGCCGCTCCGACCCGTCCCCCTCCTGTGCCAGCGCCCGCCAAACCACTCGCCGCTGTGGGCAAGCAGTCGCCGCGCGCCGCCAAAGCCGCCTCCATGGTGCCACCCCCTCCCGCTGCGGTTGTGCCTTCGACCGCAGCCAAATCCAGTTATTCGCCCATCGTCACACCCACCTATATTCCTGCTGCACCCGTGAACACACACAAAGACCCCAAGCTGGCCAACCACTGGAAAACCAAGCCGCTGGACGGCCTCACCGATGCCGATGTCATGGCCATGCCCGATGACGAATACATGAACAGCGTTCAGCTGGCTTTCTTTCGCCGCAAGCTGGTTCAGCTCAAGCAAGACATCCTCAACAACGCTGGCGAAACCACCGAGCACCTGCGCGAAGACACCACTGTGGTGCCGGACCCAGCCGATCGCGCCACCATCGAGGAGGAGCATGCCCTCGAGCTGCGCACCCGTGACCGAGAGCGCAAATTGCTCAAGAAAATCGAGCAATCGATTGGCCGCATCGACAGCGATGATTACGGCTACTGCGACGAAACCGGCGAACCCATTGGCGTGGGCCGCTTGCTCGCGCGCCCCACCGCCACCTTGTCACTGGAAGCCCAGCAGCGGCGCGAGCTCAAGCAAAAAATGTTTGGCGATTGAGCCCCCCAGCGGTTGCCCCTGCGGCGCCCACACCACAACAGGCCTGCGGGCCTGTTTTTTTTGCGCCGAAAAAATCTTAATAATCGACATTTGAAGGCGTTTCTAAGTTCTTAATTTAAAACAACTTTTTTCCTTTGGCGATGTCTGCGATGTGCGCTCTAAGTCATTGATTTCATTGAAAAAAACACAAATGTGTTGGCGATTGGGTTGAATCCTGCTACAGTGCAAATAAGTGCAATAAAGTGGTGAAAAATGCATTTGCATTCCCTTTTTTGCCTGTTTCCAAGGATGTTTTGCTGTGTTTCAAGGTGCTTCATCGCTGAGTCTGGATGCCAAGGGCCGCTTGTCGGTGCCCACGCGCCACCGTGAGGTGTTGGCGGCCATGGCCCAGGGTCAACTCACCTTGACGCGCCACCCGCATGGTTGCCTGATGATGTTCCCGCGCCCAGAGTGGGAGCGATTTCGCGAGCGTTTGGCTGCCTTGCCCATGAGTGCCCAGTGGTGGAAGCGCCACTTCTTGGGCAATGCCATGGATGTGGAGATGGATGGCACAGGCCGCGTGTTGGTTTCGCCCGAGTTGCGCGAGGCCGCAGGGATACAACGCGACACCTTGTTGCTGGGCATGGGCAACCACTTTGAGCTGTGGGACAAAGCCACCTACGAAACCCAGCAAGCACAGGCCTTGCAAGGTGAGATGCCCGATGTGTTCAAGGATTTTTCTTTCTGAATGCCCACGGTGTCCCTGACATGTACCCACACCACGGTTTTGTTGCAAGAAGCGGTCGACGCCTTGGTGCACGAACCGCAGGGGTCTTATCTCGATGCCACTTTTGGTCGCGGCGGCCATTCGAGGGCGATATTGGCGCGCTTAGGCCCAAACGCGCGCTTGTGTGCTTTCGACCAAGACCCGCAAGCGGTGCAGTCGGCGCAGGATTTGTTGCAAGACCCGCGCTTTTCGATTCGGCATGTGCCGTTTTCCAGCTTGCGCGATTGGCCCGCCGCCAGCTTGAGCGGCGTGTTGCTCGACATCGGGGTGAGCTCACCCCAAATCGACCAAGCCGAGCGCGGCTTTTCCTTTCGCCACGATGGGCCACTGGACATGCGCATGGACCCGACACGCGGGCGCAGCGTGCACCAGTGGTTGGTCACGGCTTCACAAGAAGAAATTGCGGGGGTGATTCGTGACCATGGCGAAGAACGGTTTGCTGTTCAGATTGCAAAGGCGATTGTGGCTCGCCGAGAAGAGCGGGGCGCGCCTGCAAGCACCGCTGAGTTGGCCCAACTCGTGGCTGGCACGGTCAAAACCCGCGAGCCGGGCCAGGACCCTGCAACGCGCACATTTCAAGCTTTTCGGATTCACATCAATGCCGAGCTTGAAGAGTTGCAACAAGCGCTAGAGGCCAGCATCCATGCATTGCAACCCGGAGGGCGTTTGGTCGTGATCAGTTTTCACTCACTGGAAGACCGCATCGTCAAGCAATTCATCGCGCGCCACAGCCGCGAGGTGTTCGATCGCCGCCAGCCCTTTGCCCCGGCGCCAGCTTTGCACTTGAAGGCTTTGGGTCGGGTGCGGCCCAGTGCAGCAGAAGTCTCGGCCAACCCGCGCGCACGCAGCGCCATCATGCGCGTGGCCGAACGCACTGGGGTGGCCGCGCCATGACCCGGGTCAACCTGATGTTGTTGCTCGCGGTGCTGGCCAGTGCTTTGTACCTGGTGCGGGTGCAATATGAGTCGCGCCGCTTGACCACCGAGCTCGATCGGGCCAAAGGTCGGGCCCAAGAGTTGCAAACCGAACACGACCGCCTGGATTTGGAGCGCCGCGCCTTGGGCACGCCTTTGCGGGTGGAAAAACTGGCCCGCGAACAGCTGCAAATGCGCACCGTCACCCCTGCCATCACCCAATATGCCCGCATGGGTGACGCATCGGCCAGCGCCAACGCGCCTGCCAGCGACAAGCAGGGCACGCCGCCATGAGCACGCGCAGCGTCCAATACACCTCCAGCCCTTTGCTGGCGAGCAAAACGCCGGTCTGGCGCAGCCAGTTCATCGTGGCGTGCATTGCCGTGGGATTTTTGGGCTTGGTGGGTCGTGCTGCCTATGTGCAGGTGATTGACAACGCTTTTTTCAAAAAGCAGGGTGCTTTGCGCTTCATCCGGGTGCTGGAGTTGCCGGCCAACCGGGGCCGCATTTTGGACCGCAATGGCTTGATCTTGGCGTCAAGTGTGCCCACCCCCAGTGTCTGGGCCAACCCCGAAGACATCGACCGCACGCCGACCAAACTCAAAAGCCTGGCGCGCTTGCTCAACATGACCCCGCAAGAGCTTGAGCACAAGCTGGAAGACGAGGACAAAAACTTTGTCTGGCTGCGCCGACAAGTGGATGAAACCGTATGGCGTGACATTGACGCGCTGAAAATCAAAGGTGTGTATGCGCGCATGGAGTACAAGCGCAAATACCCCGAGGGCGAGGCCCTGGCCCATGTGGTGGGTTTTACCAATGTGGAAAACAACGGCCAAGAGGGTGTGGAGTTGGCTTTTGAGAAGCAACTGGGGGGTAAGTCGGGTTCGCGCCGCGTGATCAAAAACCGGCTCAAACAAGTGGTCGAGCACATCGGCGAGGAAGTGCCCCCTGTGGATGGGCGCGACTTGCAACTGAGCATAGACAGCAAAGTGCAATTTTTCGCCTACCAAAAGCTGCGTGAAGCGGTGCTGCAGCACAAAGCGCAAGCCGGCAGCGTGGTGGTGCTGGATGCGCAGTCGGGCGAGGTCTTGGCCTTGGCCAATTACCCCAGCTACTCCCCCGAGCGGCGTGTCAACCTGAGCGGCGCTCAGCTGCGCAACCGTGCGCTCACCGACACCTTTGAGCCGGGCTCGACCATGAAGCCGTTCGCCATCAGTTTGGCCTTGGAGAAGGGTTTGATCAAGCCCGAGACCATGATCCAAACCGCGCCCGGGCGCATCACCATGGCGGGTGCCACCATCTCTGACTCGCACCCCCACGGCATGCTCAGCGTCAATGAAGTGATTCAAAAATCCAGCAACGTGGGCACGGTGAAAATCGCCATGCAAATGCCACCGCGTGAGATGTGGGAGATGTACACCCAGCTCGGCTTTGGGCTCAAGCCCGACTTGCCGTTTCC
The DNA here is from genome assembly GCA_964201395.1 of Limnohabitans sp. Taxonomy (GTDB): domain Bacteria; phylum Pseudomonadota; class Gammaproteobacteria; order Burkholderiales; family Burkholderiaceae_C; genus Limnohabitans. The sequence goes on along the minus strand of CAXNFO010000002.1, from coordinate 15,240 downwards.
TGGCGTTGTGTCGGGGCGCTTGCGCGCTTACAAAACCTGGCGTCCCATTGAGCAAGCCACCATGAGCTATGGCTACGGTTTGTCCAGCAGTTTGTTTCAGCTGGCCCAGGCCTACACGGTGTTTGCCCGCGACGGCGAGCGCATGCCCGTGAGCTTGATCAAGCGCACCGAGCCGGTGCAAGGCGTGCGGGTGATGGAGGCACGCCATGCGGTGGCAGTGCGGCACATGCTCAACATGGCCGCAGGCCCTGGAGGCACCGCACCCAAAGCCCAAACCATGGGTTATTCGGTGGGCGGCAAAACGGGCACTGCGCACAAGCAAGAAGGCAAGGGCTATGCCAGCAAAAAATACCGTGGATTCTTTGTTGGATTGGCACCCATTGAAAACCCGCGCATTGTGGTGGCGGTGATGATCGACGAGCCCACCAACGGAGCCTATTACGGTGGTGACGTGGCCGCTCCCGTGTTCAGCCAAACCGTGCAGCAAACCCTGCGCATGATGGGCATCCAGCCCGATGTGGCGGTGCGTCCCCAGGTCATGGCCAAAGCGGAGCCTGAGTCGTTTTGATGCCCGCTTTGCACACCCCCCAACAAGCTGCGCAGTGGTTGCACCAGCGTGGCTGCGCACAACTGCACAGCGACAGCCGGCAGGTGCGTGCAGGTGACGGCTTTTTGGCTTGGCCGGGTGCGCGCAGCGATGGCCGCAGCCATGTGCCAGAGGTCCTGGCGCGCGGTGCGCATGCCTGTTTGGTCGAGCGCGACGGCTGGGCCGAAGAGGCCTTGTTCAGTTCCGCGCCAACCATGGGCACGCTGCGCAGCGTTGAAGGTTTGGGCACCTATGCGGGCTTGCGCCGCGACAGCGGTGCCATTGCATCGGCCTACCACGGTCACCCCAGCAAGGCCTTGGATGTGCTGGCCATCACCGGCACCAATGGCAAAACCTCCACCGCCTGGTGGTTGGCCCATGCGCTGCAGGCCATGGGGCGTGGTTGCGCTGTGGTGGGCACCTTGGGCATGGGCGATGTGTCCCATGCCGCGCAGTGGTCGCACGGTGGTGGTTTGACCACGCCCGATGCGGTGTTGCTGCAAGCGGGTTTGCGCCAATTTGTTGATCAGGGATTGGCGGCTTGCGCGATCGAGGCCTCGTCCATTGGCTTGCGTGAATACCGCCTGGATGGCACGGTGCTGCGTTTGGCGGTGTTCACCAACTTCAGCCAAGACCACCTCGATTACCACGCCAGCATGGAAGACTATTGGCAGGCCAAGGCAACTTTGTTTGATTGGCCCGAATTGCCTGCGGCGGTGGTCAACCTCGATGATGCCCAGGGCCGCCGCTTGGCCCAAACCCTGTCGGCCAGAAAGCGCCCCGCCCAGGTGTGGACGTTTTCGTGTGCAGGGCCTGCGCGTTTGCAAGCAAAACACGTTCGTTGGCACGCTTCGAGCGAAGGTGTTGCGGGATTGGCCTTTGACGTCTGCGAGGGTGATGCGGTGATGCCCTTGCAAACCCGCATGGTGGGGGCTTTCAATGTCAGCAATGTGTTGGCGGTGATCGCCGCCTTGCGCGCCTTGGGCCACAACCTGGCCGATGCGGTGCATGCTTGTGCCCACCTGCCCAGTGTGCCTGGGCGCATGAACAGCATGGGCGGCATCAACCAGCCTTTGGTGGTGGTGGACTATGCCCACACCCCAGACGCCTTGGAAAAAGCCTTGCAAGCTTTGCACGATGTGGCCCAGCAACGCCAAGGCAAACTGTGGTGCCTGGTGGGTTGCGGCGGCGAGCGCGATGTGGGCAAACGCCCGCTGATGGCGCGGGTGGCCGAGATGCAGGCCCAGCGCGTGGTGCTCACCAGCGACAACCCGCGCAGCGAAGACCCATGGGCCATCTTGGCCCAGATGCGCGCAGGCTTGCACCAACCGGATCGGGCGCAAGTGCAAGCCGACCGGCGCCAGGCCATCACCGATGCCTTGGCCCAGGCCCATGCCCGGGACGTGGTGTTGATCGCCGGCAAGGGCCACGAGATGTACCAAGACATCCAAGGCCAGCGCTTGCCGTTTTCCGATGCGCAACTGGCCCAGGCCTGCTTGGACGCGGGGGCATGGGCATGAGTGATATGCAACTGAGCTTGGCCCAGGCCCAACAATGGATCAGCGGCGCGCGTTGGGTGGGCGGGCCCGATGTGCGCTGCGACCGGGTGCACACCGACACGCGCACGCTGCAAGCCGGCGACTTGTTTGTGGCCTTGCGCGGCGAGCGCTTTGATGCGCACGACTTTTTGCCCCAAGCCCAGGCCGCCGGTGCCCGCGCTGCATTGGCTGAAAAAGGCTTGGCCGCAGCGGGGTTGGTGGGCTTGGAAGTGCCCAACAGTTTGCGCGCCTTGGGCGAGCTGGCCGCGGCTTGGCGTCAGCAGTTTGACCTGCCCTTGTTGGCGGTCACAGGCAGCAACGGCAAGACCACGGTGACGCAAATGATCGCCAGCATCTTGCGCGCCTGGCACCCAGGCCCCGACCAGGCTTTGGCCACCCAAGGCAACTTCAACAACGACATTGGCTTGCCCCTGACCTTGCTGCGCTTGCGCCCGTCGCACCTGAGCGCTGTGGTCGAGATGGGCATGAACCACCCCGGCGAAATCGCCCAATTGGCCGCCATCGCCCGGCCCACGGTGGCGTTGGTCAACAACGCCCAGCGCGAACACCAAGAGTTCATGCACAGCGTGACCGCCGTGGCCGAAGAAAACGGCGGCGTGCTGTCAGCCTTGGGGCCCGATGGTGTGGCGGTGTTTCCAGCCGATGACCCGCACACCCCGGTGTGGCGGCGCTTGGCCGGTGCGCGCCGGAGTTGGTGCTTTGGCGGGGATGCCAGCGCCGAGGTGTGGCCGCAGCACAGCCGCTGGCAGGCCGACCTTTGGGATGTTCAGTTGCAAACGCCACACGGCCTGTTGAGCACCGAGTTGCACATTGCCGGGCGCCACAACCTGCGCAATGCCATGGCCGCCACCGCCACCGCCTTGGCCGCTGGGGCCCCTTTGGCGGCTGTGGCCCAAGGCTTGCGCGCGTTCAGGCCGGTGGCGGGAAGATCACGCACCCATGCCCTGCGCTGGAGTGGCCACAGCTGCACCGTCATCGATGACAGCTACAACGCCAACCCCGACTCGGTGTTGGCGGCCATCGATGTGTTGGCCGACTTGCCCGCGCCTCGTTTGCTGGTGCTGGGCGACATGGGCGAGGTGGGTGTGAATGGCGCCGCCTTTCATGCCGAGGTGGGTCAATATGCGCAGGCCCAGGGCATCGAGCGCTTGTTCACGCTGGGGGACTTGGCCCAAGCCAGCGCAGATGTGCATGCGGCGGCCATTCACTTTGCCGACATGGCCACGCTGCAAGCGGCGGTGCTGGCGCAGGCCGCTGAGGGCGGCAGCGTGTTGGTCAAAGGTTCGCGCTTCATGCGCATGGAGCGTGTGGTGCAGGCCCTGCGCGAACACGCATCTGCCCAGGAGGCCACATGCTCTTGAGTCTGGCCCAGTGGCTGCAAACCTTGTCGCCCGAATTTGGTTTTTTCCGTGTGTTTCAGTACATCACCTTTCGTGCGGTGATGGCCGCGCTCACCGCTTTGCTCATGGGCTTGATCGCCGGCCCCTGGGTGATCCGCAAACTGGCCGAACTCAAAATCGGCCAACCCATTCGCGGCTACGGCGTGGAGGCGCACCTGAGCAAATCGGGCACCCCCACCATGGGCGGTGTGCTGATTCTGATTTGCATCGCGGTTTCCACCTTGCTGTGGTTTGACCTGTCCAACCGTTTTGTCTGGATCGTGTTGTTGGTCACCCTGGGCTTTGGCGCCATTGGCTGGGTGGACGATTGGCGCAAAGTGGTGCGCAAAGACCCCGAAGGCATGCGCTCGCGCGAGAAATACTTTTGGCAGTCGGTGATTGGCCTGCTGGCGGCGCTTTACCTGGTGTTCAGCATTTCCGAGGTCAGCAACCTGCGCGTGTTGGAGTTGTTTTACCTGTGGGTGCGCTCGGGCTTTGATGTCGATTTGCCGCCCAAGGCCGATTTGTTGTTGCCCTTCTTCAAAGAAGTCAGTTACCCATTGGGCGTGTTTGGTTTTGTGCTGTTGACCTACTTGGTGATTGTGGGCGCGAGCAATGCGGTCAACCTCACCGACGGCCTGGATGGCTTGGCCATCATGCCGGTGGTGATGGTGGGCTCCGCCCTGGGGGTGTTTGCCTACGTCACAGGCAGCTCGGTGTATTCCAAATACCTGCTCTTTCCCTATATCCCAGGCTCGGGCGAGTTGATGATTTTTTGTGCTGCCATGGCCGGTGCGGGCTTGGCGTTTTTATGGTTCAACACCCACCCCGCGCAGGTGTTCATGGGGGATGTGGGTGCGCTGGCATTGGGCGCGGCCCTGGGCACCATCGCGGTCATCGTGCGCCAAGAAATCGTGCTGGCCATCATGGGCGGCATTTTTGTTGTTGAAGCCCTGTCGGTCATGGCCCAGGTCAGTTACTTCAAATACACCAAACGCAAATACGGCGAGGGCCGGCGCATCCTCAAGATGGCACCGCTGCATCACCATTTTGAAAAATCTGGCTGGAAAGAAACCCAGGTGGTGGTGCGCTTTTGGATCATCACCATGCTGCTGTGCCTGATTGGCCTGTCGACCTTGAAACTCCGATGAACACCGCGCACCCCTCCTCCTTGCAAGACCAAGCCGTGCTGGTGCTGGGCCTGGGCCAGTCGGGCTTGGCCATGGCGCGTTGGTGCAGCGCGCAAGGCGCTCGGGTGTGGGTGATGGACACCCGCGCTGAGCCACCGGGTTTGGCCGATTTGCACACCCATGCACCGCAAGCGCAGTTCATCGCTGGCGCATTCGACCCCAGCTTGCTGGCCGCGCAAGGCATCCGCGCGGTGTTCAAAAGCCCGGGCCTGTCCCCAGCCGAAGTGGCGCCTGTGTGGCGTGCAGCGATTGAAGCAGGCTTGTGGGTGGGCACCGAATTGAGTTTGTTTGTCCACGCGTTGCGCGAGGCCCAGGCCCAAACGGGCTATGCACCGCAGGTGCTGGCCATCACCGGCACCAATGGCAAAACCACGGTCACGGCCTTGACCACCCGATTGCTCAAGGCCGCGGGTCAAGACGTGGTCATGGCGGGCAACATTGGCCCCAATTTGCTCGACACCTGGCGCGAGCGCGCCGCAGGTGCGGGCTTGCCAGCGGTCTGGGTGCTGGAGTTGTCGAGCTTTCAACTCGATGGGGTCGAGGATTTTGAGCCCAGTGCCAGCACCGTGCTCAACCTCAGCGAAGACCACCTCGATTGGCACGGCAGCATGGATGATTACTGCGCCGCCAAGGCCCGCATCGTGGGCAGCACCGGCTTGCTGGTGCTCAACCGCAATGATGTGCGCGTGATGGCTTTGCAGCCGATCAGCGATGTCGCGAAAAAGAAAAAAGCCATCGAGCGAGAGGTCGCCTCCTTTGGCAGCGACGCCCCCCGTGTGGCCGGTGACTGGGGTTTGGAAAATGTGAACGGCATGGTGTGGTTGGTGCGCTTGATCGAGCGCGAAGGTGGGCGCAAAAAGGCCCGCGCCGGTGCGCCCGAGCACGAGGGCTATGACGACGATGCGCCCTTCATGCAGCGCTTGATGCCTGCCGAGGCCTTGCGCATCAGCGGCCAACACAATGCCCTCAATGCCTTGGCCGCACTGGCCTTGGCCAGCCACACCCAAGCCACCTTGGGGCCCATGCTGTATGCCTTGCGCGAATACCGGGGTGAGCCCCACCGTGCCAGCACCGTGGCCGTGGTGCAAGACGTGGAATACATCAACGACAGCAAAGGCACCAATGTGGGTGCCACGGTGGCCGCCTTGCAAGGCCTGGGCCAAGACCGCCGCTTGGTGCTGATCGCTGGGGGCGAAGGCAAGGGTCAAGACTTTTCCCCCTTGGCCGCGGTGGTGACGCGCCACACCCGTGCGGTGGTGCTGATCGGGCGCGACGCGCCCTTGCTGCGCCTGGCCTTGCAAGGCTGCGGCGTGCCCTTGATCGATGCCACGTCCATGCTGGACGCGGTGCAGCGCGGGGCCGAACAAGCCCAGGCCGGCGACGCGGTGTTGCTGTCACCGGCATGCGCCAGCTTTGACATGTTTGACCACTATGTGCAGCGTGGCGAAGCCTTTGCCCAAGCGGTGCAGGCCTTGGCAGAAGACGTTGGCGTGGTCTGGGAGGGTGCGGCATGAGCGCGCTGACGCACAAACTGGGCGACGCCTGGGGACGCTGGCGCGGTACTGCCCCGGCTGAAGGACCTGATGCTTTGCCCGTGCGGGTGCACGGCACCGAGTTCACCCGCACCCGCGCCGCACCGGTGCGGGTCAAGGGTTTTGATCAGCCCTTGATATGGGTCGCGGTCACCTTGTTACTGTGGGGCTTGGTGATGGTGTATTCGGCCTCCATTGCCATGCCCGACAACCCGCGTTTTGGCAACTATGCCCAAAACCACTTTTTGTTGCGCCACACCGCCGCCATTGGAGTGGCCTTGGTGGTCTCCGTGTTGGCCTACCAAGTGCCCATGGACACCTGGGACAAATGGGCGCCGTGGTTGTTCATTGCTTCGCTGGTGTTGCTCATCGTGGTGCTCATTCCTGGCATTGGCAAGGAGGTCAATGGGGCCAGACGTTGGATTGCCATGGGCTTTATCAACTTTCAGCCCTCCGAGTTGGCCAAGCTGGGCGTGCTCTTGTACGCCGCCAATTACATGGTGCGCAAGATGGAAGTGAAGGAAAAGTTTTTCAGCGCCGTCGCACCCATGGGGGTGGCGGTGGCGGTGGTGGGATCGCTGTTGCTGGCCGAACCCGACATGGGGGCCTTCATGGTGATCGCCATGATTGCCATGGGCATTTTGTTCTTGGGCGGAGTCAACGCGCGGATGTTTTTCTTGATCGCTTTGGTGCTGATCATTGCATTTGTGCTGATGATTGCTTTGAGCGAATGGCGTCGTGATCGCATCTTTGCTTATCTCAACCCTTGGGACCCCAAGTACGCCCTGGGCAAGGGCTACCAGTTGTCGCATTCGTTGATCGCCATTGGACGGGGTGAAATTTTTGGCGTGGGTTTGGGCGGCAGCGTGGAAAAATTGCACTGGTTGCCCGAGGCACACACCGACTTTTTACTCGCCGTGATTGGCGAGGAGTTTGGTTTTGTGGGCGTGGTGACGATGATCGTTTTGTTCTTGTGGTTGACCCGGCGCATCATGCACATTGGCCGCCAAGCGATTGCCATGGACCGTGTTTTCTCTGGGCTGGTGGCCCAGGGTGTGGGGGTTTGGGTGGGCTTTCAGGCCTTCATCAACATGGGTGTGAATTTGGGCGCCTTGCCCACCAAGGGCTTGACCTTGCCCTTGATGAGTTACGGCGGTTCGGCCATCTTGCTCAACTTGGTGGCGATTGCCATCGTGTTGCGGGTGGACCATGAAAACCGCCAACTCATGCACGGGGGCCGCGTATGAGCGCCGGAGTGGCATTGGTCATGGCCGGTGGCACCGGCGGTCATATCTTTCCCGGTTTGGCCGTGGCCCAGGGCTTGCGAGAGCGTGGCTGGCGCGTGCATTGGCTGGGCGCGCCGGCCCCGAGCATGGAAAGCCGCTTGGTACCGCCGCAGGGTTTTGCTTTTGAGGCCGTGCAATTTTCGGGGGTGCGGGGCAAGGGCTTGACGAGTTGGATCACCTTGCCCATGAAATTGCTGCAAGCCTTTTGGCACAGCCTGCAAGTGGTGCGCCGCGTGCGACCCGATGTGGTGGTGGGCCTGGGTGGGTACATCAGTTTCCCTGGCGGCATGATGGGCGTGCTGTGTGGTCGCCCCTTGGTGCTGCACGAACAAAATTCCATCGCCGGCATGGCCAATCGCTGGCTGGCGCGGGTGGCCGATCGGGTGTTTTGCGCCTTCCCCGGCGCCATTCCAAGCGGCGAGTGGATCGGCAACCCCTTGCGCGCGTCGTTTGCCCAACAAGCTGCACCGGCGACGCGGTTTGCGAAGCGAAGTGGTCCCTTGCAGGTGTTGGTGCTAGGCGGCAGTTTGGGGGCCCAAGCGCTCAACGAAGCCTTGCCGGCGGCATTGGCGCGCATGCCCGAATCCTTGCGACCACAGGTGCTGCACCAAAGCGGCGAGCGCCACATTGACAGCCTGCGCCAAGCCTATGCCCAGGCCGGTGTGCAAGCCGAACTCACCCCCTTCATCGACGACACCGCGCTGGCCATGGCCCAGGCCGATGTGGTGATTTGCCGCGCCGGTGCCAGCACCGTCACCGAATTGGCCGCCCTGGGCGTGGCGTCTTTGCTGGTGCCCTTTCCCCATGCGGTGGACGACCACCAGACCCACAACGCCCGTTTTTTGAGCGAGGCGCAGGCGGCTTGGCTGTGGCCGCAAACCGACCTCAGCGCCGAGCGCTTGGCGCAGTGGTTGGGTGGTTTGAACCGCGCCGATTTGCAGGCCATGGCCGAGCGCGCCCACCAGTTGGCCAAACCCGATGCCGCCACCCAGGTGGTGCAAGCTTGCGAACAACTGCGCAGCGGGGTGGCGGCATGAAGCAAGCCATTCGCCACATCCATTTTGTGGGCATCGGTGGGGCCGGCATGAGCGGCATTGCCGAGGTGTTGCACAACCTGGGCTATGTGGTGTCAGGTTCAGACTTGGCCGAGGGACCCAACTTGGCGCGATTGCGCGCCTTGGGCATGGGCATCCAAGTCGGCCACGCCCAGGCCCACATCGCAGGGGCCGATGCCGTGGTCACCTCGACCGCTGTGCACGCCGACAACCCCGAGGTGGTGGCGGCCCATGCCAAGCTCATACCGGTGGTGCCGCGCGCGGTCATGTTGGCCGAGTTGATGCGCTTGAAAAAAGGCGTGGCCATCGCTGGCACGCATGGCAAAACCACTACCACCAGTTTGGTCGCCAGTGTGTTGGCCGAGGCCGGTATGGACCCGACCTTTGTGATCGGTGGCCGCTTGAACAGCGCCGGCGCCCATGCGCGTTTGGGCAGCGGCGAGTACATCGTGGTCGAGGCCGATGAGTCGGATGCCTCGTTTTTGAACCTGATGCCGGTGATGTCGGTGGTAACCAACATCGATGCCGACCACATGGAGACCTATGGCCATGACTTTGGGCGTTTGAAAAATGCCTTTGTCGAGTTTTTGCACCGCATGCCGTTTTATGGCGCAGCGGTGCTGTGCACCGACGATGCGGCGGTGCGCAGCATCTTGCCCCAGGTGTCGCGGCCGATCACCAGTTACGGGTTTGGCGAGACGGCGCAGGTGCGCGGCCACAGCGTGCGTGCCGACAACGGGCGCATGCACTTTGGCGTCACCCGCAGCAATGGCATCCGCTTGCCCGAGATGGACATCACCCTCAACCTGGCTGGCGAGCACAACGTGCTCAACGCCTTGGCCGCGATCGCCGTGGCGGTGGAGTTGGGTGTGCCCGACAGTGCGGTGCAAACCGCTTTGGCGCAGTTCAAAGGGGTGGGGCGGCGATTCCAGCGCCATGGTGAGGTGCCCACCCGCTCGGGCGCCGGGCACTTCACCTTGATCGAAGACTATGGCCACCACCCGGTCGAGATTGCCGCCACCATGGCAGCGGCCCGTGGGGCCTTTGCGGGGCGGCGCTTGGTGCTGGCCTTTCAGCCACACCGCTACACCCGCACCCGCGATTGTTTTGAAGACTTTGTGCAGGTGTTGCGGCGGGTCGATGTGCTGTGTTTGTCCGAGGTGTATGCCGCTGGCGAGTCACCCATCGCTGGCGCCGATGGCCGGGCCCTGGCGCGCGCCTTGCGCATGGCGGGTGACCAAACCCTGGCCTATGTCGACGCCATTGCCGACATGCCCACGCACATCTTGGACCAGGCCCAGCCCGGAGACGTGGTGTTGTGCATGGGTGCGGGCAGCATTGGCCAGGTGCCCCACCAAATTTTGCAAATGAGCCTCGGAGTGACGCCATGAGCGGCTTTGACATCACCAGCGCCCGCGTGGCCGTGCTGATGGGCGGCGACTCGGCCGAGCGCGACATCTCCTTGATGTCGGGCCAAGGCGTGTTGCAAGCCTTGTTGTCCAAAGGGGTTCAGGCCCAGGCTTTTGACCCGTCCACACAAGACCTGTCGGCCTTGCGTGGCTTGGGCATCACCCATGTCTTCATTGCCTTGCACGGACGCCATGGCGAAGACGGCACGGTGCAAGGGGCCTTGGAGCTGCTGGGCATTCCCTACACTGGATCTGGCGTGATGGCCTCGGCCATCGCCATGGACAAGGTCTTGACCAAGCGCCTGTGGCGCAGCCACGGCCTGGACACACCGGCATCGGTGTGTCTGAGCCCGGCCGAGCAAAGCGCGGCACGGATTGCCGCCATCCCGGCTGAATTGGGCCTGCCTTTGATCGTCAAGCCGCCGCGCGAAGGTTCATCGATTGGGGTGACCAAGGTCGGCCAGGCCAGCGAATTGGCCGCCGCCGCCACATTGGCCACCCGCTATGACCCCGAGTTGTTGTGCGAGGCCTTCATCGATGGCGACGAAATCACTTGCCCGGTGTTGGGCGAAGGCGTGAACGCCGTGGCCCTGCCCATCGTGCGCATCGCTGCGCCCGCAGGTGACTACGACTACCAAAACAAATATTTCACCGACACCGTGAAATACCACTGTCCCAGCGGTTTGCCCGCAGCGGAGGAAGAGGCCATTCAGCAACAGGTGCTGGCCGCTTACCGCAGCCTGGGATGCCGCGGTTGGGGCCGCGCTGATTTGATGATTCGCGCCAGCGACCGCAAAGCCTTTTTGCTCGAAATGAACACCTCGCCGGGCATGACCAGTCATTCTTTGGTGCCGATGTCGGCACGTGCGGCGGGCATCTCTTACGAAGACCTGTGCCTGCGCTTGATCGCCAGCGCCAGTTTGGACAGCCGCAGTGGGGTCACACCATGACGGTGATGCAACGCCGCCAGCGACCTCCCCGGGTGGTGCCGGTGGAGGTGCCCTGGGACGCCAAGTGGATGAATGCCTTGGCCAATCTGCTGCTGATGGGTTTCATGGGCATGCTCATTGTTGCGGCCCTGTGGTGGGCAGTGCGCCACGCCAATTTCAGCTTGCAGCGCATCACCGTGGACGGTGATGTGACGCACAGCAACGAAGTGACTTTGCGCGCCAATGTGGCGCCGCGCTTGAGTGGCAACTTTTTCACCATGGACCTGGCCCAAGCGCGAGCCAGCTTCGAGGCGGTGCCGTGGGTGCGCCGCGCAGTGGTGCGCCGGGAGTTTCCCAATCGTTTGCGTGTGACGCTCGAAGAGCACCAACCGGTGGCCTGGTGGGGCAGCGAGGGTGATGTGCGCATGGTCAACCAACAAGGCGAGTTGTTTGAGGCCAGTGGGGCCGATGCCGATCTCGATCGCATGCCCAGGCTGATAGGTCCCGATGCCCAATCGGCCGAGGTGCTGGGCTTGTACCGCTTGCTCACGCCCATGTTTGGTCAACTGCACTTTGAACTCAACAGCTTGGAGCTGACCGCACGTGGCAGCTGGCGTGCCCATTTGGAGGGGGGGTCGGTGGTGGAGCTGGGTCGTGGCCAAGCCCCGCAGGTGCAAGAGCGGGTGCAGCGCTTGACCCAAACCTTGACCCAAGTGGCCAGCCGCTACGGGCGCCGGGTCAGCGCCATGGAGTCGGCCGACTTGCGCCACGACAACGGATACGCGCTGCGCTTGCGCGGGGTGAGCACGCTCGACACCCAGGGCCTCAAAAGGTAAGGACAAGGAAATCACATGGCAAAAGAATACAAAGATCTCGTGGTGGGCCTGGACATCGGCACCAGCAAGGTGATGGCCGTGGTGGCCGAGGTCTTGCCGGGGGGAGAGCTGAAGATCGCTGGCATGGGGGTCGCGCCCAGCAACGGCCTCAAGCGCGGTGTGGTGGTCAACATCGACGCCACGGTGCAAAGCATCCAGGCCGCGTTGAAAGAAGCCGAATTCATGGCCGATTGCAAAATCACCAAGGTCTACACCGGCATCACCGGCAGCCACATCCGTGGCATGAATTCCAGCGGCATGGTGGCGGTCAAAGACCGCGAGGTCACCGCCCCCGATGTGGCCCGGGTGGTCGAGACCGCCAAGGCGATCAACATCTCCACCGACCAGCGCTTGTTGCTGGTCGAGCCGCAAGAGTTTGTCATCGATGGCCAAGATGTGAAAGAGCCGATTGGCATGAGCGGCATTCGCTTGGAGGCCAAGGTGCACATCGTCACCGGGGCCCAAAGCGCGGCTGAAAACATCATCAAATGCGTGCGCCGCTGTGGCCTGGATGTCGAGCAATTGATGCTCAACCCCCTGGCCTCAAGTTATTCGGTGCTGACCGCGGATGAAAAAGAGCTGGGTGTGGCCCTGGTGGACATTGGCGCGGGCACCACCGACGTGGCCATCTTCACCGGTGGTGCGATTCGCCACACAGCGGTCATCCCAATTGCGGGCGACTTGATCACCAGCGACATCGCCATGGCCTTGCGCACGCCGACCAAAGACGCCGAAGACATCAAGGTCGAGTCCGGCTATGCCAAGCAGTTGTTGGCCAACCCAGAGATGCAGGTGGAAGTGCCCGGATTGGGCGACCGGGGCCCGCGCATGCTCAGCCGCCAGGCCTTGGCCGGTGTGATCGAACCTCGGGTGGAAGAGATTTTTTCGCTGGTGCTGCAAGTCATCCGCGAGTCGGGCTATGAAGAGGTGTTGTCCTCGGGCATTGTGCTCACCGGTGGCAGCGCCATCATGCCCGGCATGGTTGAGTTGGGCGAAGATATTTTTCTCAAGCCAGTGCGCCGCGGTTTGCCGCAGTACAGCGGTGCTTTGGCCGACATGGTGGCCCAGCCGCGTGCGGCCACCGTCATGGGATTGCTGGAAGAAGCCCGCCTGGCCCGCCTGCGCGGCTTCAAGGTGGCACAAAACAATGGTTCGGTGCAGACCGCTTTGGGTCGCATCAAGGACTGGTTGGTGGGGAACTTCTGAGATGAACAACACCCAATGGTTGGCCATGGCCCGCGCCAGTCCGCCCGCGTGGGGGGTGTGGCGATGGCGACCTTGTTGTCGTGGCGCACCCCCAGATGGTTAGGCAATTGAAAGCACACAAAAAAACACATGGCAACTGCAAACAACGGATCAATAGGAGTAGAAAAAATGAGCATCGAAATGGTTGAAGTAGAGGCGTTCAACTCGGGCACCATGATCAAGGTGATTGGCGTGGGTGGTGGCGGCGGCAACGCGGTCGAGCACATGATCAACACCCATGTTCAAGGGGTGGAGTTCATTTGTGCCAACACCGACGCACAAGCGCTGCGCCGCAGTGCGGCGCACAAGGTCATCCAACTCGGTCAAAGCGGTTTGGGTGCGGGCAGCCGACCCGAGCGCGGACGCGACGCGGCCATGGCCGCCGAAGAGGACATCCGTGCAGCCCTCGAAGGCGCGCACATGTTGTTCATCACGGCTGGCATGGGTGGCGGCACCGGCACGGGTGCTGCCCCGGTGGTGGCGCGCATCGCCCGCGAAATGAACATCCTGACCGTGGGCGTGGTGACCAAGCCTTTCGAATGGGAGGGCGGCCGACGCCTGACCAATGCCGAGGCCGGTTTGTCCGAGTTGGAGGCCAATGTCGACTCCTTGATCGTGGTGCTCAACGAAAAGCTGCAACAAGTGTTGGGCGAAGAGGTCACCCAAGACCAGGCCTTTGCCTTTGCCAACGATGTGCTGAAAAACTCGGTGGGTGGCATTGCCGAGATCATCAACGTGGAAGCCTTGGTCAACGTGGACTTTGAGGACGTGCGCACCGTGATGAGCGAGCATGGCAAAGCCATGATGGGCACGGCCAAAGCCAGCGGCCCCGACCGCGCACGCATTGCCGCCGAACAAGCGGTGGCGTGCCCACTGCTGGAAGGCGTGGACATGTCGGGCGCCAAAGGCGTGTTGGTGTTGATCACCGCGGCCAAGGGCGGCTTGAAGCTGGCTGAGTCGCGCGAAGCGATGAACACCATCCGCGCCAGTGCCTCGGCCGATGCGCATGTGATTTACGGCACCGCGTATGACGATGAGTTGGGCGATGAAATTCGTGTGACCGTGGTGGCCACCGGTTTGGCCCAGTCGGGTCGCCGTGCGGCCCCTCCGCTGCAGGTGTTGCGCAACGGCACCGATGGCATGGTTTACCCCAGCGCCGCCGAGGCCCAGCCGACCCAGGTGAACCCCCAAGCCAGCACGGTGAGCGCAGGTGTGGGTGTGCCCGACTACACCGGCATGGCCGTGCCCAGCGTGTGGCGCACCAACCGCACGCATGCGGCCGCCAAGGTGGATGCGATGTCTTCCGGTGGCATGGACGACTACGAGATTCCAGCGTTTTTGCGCAAGCAAGCGGATTGAGGGTCTTTGTGCTTTGAAAAACGGCCTTCGGGCTGTTTTTTTCTTTGTGCTGCGCTTGAAGGGCTCCCCCTCACAAACCTACACTGCACTGCTTGGGTGACGCGAACTCCCCCTCACAAACCGCCATCTCGGGGTATGCGAGCCTCCTCCGGTCGCTTCGCTCCAACGTCGTCAGCCCGCACACCCACTCGTGCCGGTTTCAATGTGATGGGGTTTGCAAGTTGTTGGTGCGCAAAAGTGTTTGAGATTGCCCAATGGGGTTGGCACGCCCCATGCGCCAACTCATATCTGCGACGCAGCACCGATGGTGGGTGCGTCGTCCCGACAACATCGGAGCGAAGCGACTGGCGGAGGGCAACGTACCCGCCAGCGGGGCGGGCTCAGCCAAAGGGGTGGCAAGAAAAACTGGAATCTGACCCCCATTTTTCTGACCCCCATTTTTCCATCAACTCGCATTACACAAAAAATGGAAAAGCGAACGCTGCACCTTAATCAACTGCGGCGCATTAAAATCAGAGCGTGCTGCAACAACGAACGCTCAAAACCATCACCACCGCCGTCGGTGTGGGTTTGCACAGCGGGCAAAAGGTGGAGCTCACTTTGCGGCCTGCGCCCCCCGACACCGGCATTGTTTTTCGCCGCACCGACCTGGCGCAGCCGGTCACCATCCCCGTCTCGGCCACGGCCGTGACCGATACCCGCTTGGCCTCCACCATTTCGCACCTGGGTGCCAAGGTGCTGACCGTTGAACATCTCATGTCGGCTTGTTCCGGCTTGGGGTTGGACAACTTGTTTGTGGACATCACTGCTGAAGAAGTGCCCATCTTGGATGGGTC
>CAXNFO010000001.1:0-25422 GCA_964201395.1 Limnohabitans sp. | reverse complement strand
CAGAGGTGACATCGACCACCTGATCGCCTTTGAGCACGCCCAAGCGAAAGTCATTGAAATGCATTAGCTTCATGAAATCTCCTCAAATCCATCATTTGCGATAAACAGGCAGCCACGCCACCCACGAACACCATCATAAGCTGACCCGTATGGGCGTCACGCCAAACTTGTCGGCCATGGCGCTGGCCGCGTGGTAGGACGCTTCGGCACAGCCAATCACCGGACACGGCAAGACCTCGCGCATGGCAAACAAACCAGGGTCTGAAAAACACGCCAACACCCAAGCGTCGACATCTCGGTAGCTGGGGTTTTCTTCCAACCAACGCAACAGCTTGTCGCTGATGCTGTCCACATGCGCTTGGCTCTCGATGCCCGGCGGGCCACTGCGAAGGGTTTGGCAATCGAGTTGGGGGCCACCTTCAAAGCGAAAGGGCTGCAACGCCAAGCTGATGTGGTCGGTGACCGCTTGGGTGCTGTTGGGGTTGATGACCAGGATTGTCGACATGGGTTTGCTCCATCGAATTCAAATGACAGGGGTGAGGGCACCATCCATGGCGACCAAGGCCCGATTGACGTAACTGGACTGAGCCGCACACAAAAAGACCACCATGTTGGCGATTTCGCTGGGCTCAGAGAAACGCCCCATGGGCAGATCGGCGGTGTGGCGCAGTTGCGCTTGTTCAGGGATGATGTTTTCTTGTTTGGCCAGGGCTTGCATGCGCCCTTGCAAGCGACCGGTGAGGGTCTGGCCAGGGTTGATGCCATTCACCCGCACACCACGACGGGCATAGGCATTGGCCCAGCCTGTGGTGGCCAGCATCAAGGCCGCATTCGCAGCCCCACCAGACAAGTGGATGGGGCTGGCCACTTTGCCGCCATTGCCAATGATGTTGACGATGTTGCCTATGCCGCGCTGGCCCATGCGCTTGATGCACGGGTCGGTCATGTGCACATAGCTGAAGAATTTGGCCTGCATGGCGTCGTGCCAGGCTTGGGGCGTGAGGTCGTCCACCGGTACCCGCTGCGCCGCACCGGCGCTGTTGACCAGCACCTGCACCGGCCCGGCCACAGACTCGGCCTGGTCCAGCGCTTGCAAAGCGGCGTTGGCATCGCGCAAGTCGGCGGCCACGGTATGCACCTGATCGGCGCTGGCGCCCTCCGTGATGAGTTGGTCGCGGGCCTTGGCCAAGGTCTCGGTGTTGCGCGCCACCAAAGTGACCCGCGCCCCCTGCGCCACAAACGCCTGAGCGCAAGCAAAGCCAATGCCTTGGCTGCCGCCGGTGATCAAAACATGTTCGCCTTTGAGTCCCAAGTCCATAAGGTATTCCTTGTTGTGATTGGCGCGCATTGTCGCTCTTTGTGCTGGCTTGGACTTCCCCTCATCAACCGCCATCTCGGGGTATGCAGACCTCCTCCGGTCGCGGCGCTCCAACGTCGTCGGCCCGCACACCCGCTCGTGGCGGTTTCCAGGTAGCGTTGGTTTGCAAACTGATGGTGTGCATCCGTCTCATCCGCAGCACCGATGGTGGGTGCGCCGCCCGACAACATCTGATCGCAGCGAGGGGCGGAGGGCGGTGCGCCCACCAGCGGGGCGGGCTCAGCTGAGCGACGCCCCATCAACCGTTAACGTGAAAGAAGTTGAAATCTGACAAGGGTCATGACTTCGCACGCTTTTGCACAGCCTTGACCAGCTCTGCCATCTTTTCTGTGACCCGTTGCACGGCCGATTGGTAGACCACGCTGTCTTCCCTTCTGTCCACCGCCATCACCATGACGATGAGAACATCATCCTGCACGCCATAGACCAACCTATAGCCTTGTTTGTTGAGCTTGATCTTGTAATGCCCGGCCAGTGCACCGTGCAGCGCCGCGCCGGGGACATGCGGGTTGTCCAAGCGCTTTTTCAGCAATTTGCGCAACGGCTCTTTGACCGAGCCATCCAGCTTTTGCCATTCTGCCCATGCGCTGGGGACAAACTGCAAGCGGTATTTGTGTGGGCGCGCAGGCTCTTTGGCTTGCACTGCCTTAGATGGCATCTATGTCGACCTCGATGGCATTGGCCCTCTCCCCCAAGCGAGCCAACACCGTGCGGCCCAACTCTTGGTCTGACAACTCCTCCAGCATGGCCTCGAACAAAGCGGGCTCAACCATGTAAAACGCCGCCTTGTTGTGGTTCAGCACCGCCACCGGGCGGCTCTTGGCCTCGCGCAGTACGGCCGCCGGATTCTTTTTGAACTCAGACATGCTGATCATGAGGTCGGCATAAATGGCATCCATATTTGACTCCTTAATTGGCTCTTATTATGGCGCTTAATTGGCAATTCCACAACTTTGCTTGGTGGTTTGAGTACCCGAGAACTTCTCCTCGCAAACAGTCATCTCAGGTGATGCGTGGCTTTGAGCTTCCCTCTTAAATCGCTATCTCAGGAAATGCGTTGCCCTGAACTCCCCCTCACAAACCGCCATCTCGGGGCATGCAAGCCTCCTCCGGTCGCTGCGCTCTAACGTCGTGGGCCCGAACACCCACTCGAGTCGGTTTTTAAGTTGCGTTGTTGCGTGCTGGGTATGAGCTCCCCCTCTGTAACCGCCATCTCGGGGTATGCAGGCCTCCTCCGGTCGCTGCGCTCCAACGTCGTCAGCCCGCACACCCGCTCGTGGCGGTTTCCAGGTAGCGTTGGTTTGCAAACTGATGGTGTGCATCCGTCTCATCCGCAGCTCCGATGGTGGGTGCGCCGCCCGACAACATCCGAGCGCAGCGACTGGCGGAGGGCGGCGTGCCCTCCAGCGGGGCGGGCTCAGCACAAGCAGGACAAACAGCACCCACAGTACAACCAGCTAAACAGACTCAACCAGCTCATCTGGCTTAGCCGAGCAAAGAGGTCAGGCAAAATCGCCCCGCCCCACTGGGGCAGCCTCACACTGTTCGTTCACCCCCTGGAGAAGCCCCCATGATTCCTGACCTGAAGTTGCGCCACATGGGTATGTTTGTGCGCGACATCGACACCATGGCCGCGTTTTATACGGATGTGCTGGGGTTTTTGATCACCGACCGCGGCGATGTGCGCGGGCAAAAGGTGGTGTTTTTAAGCCGTGACGCGCAGTCGCACCACCAGTTGGTGATGGAAAGCGGCCGCCACCCCGGCGATGGGCCGGGCTATGGTTTGCAGCAAATTTCATTTTGGGTGCCGCAACTCGATGGTTTGCGGGTGATGCATCAGCGGGTGCGCGCACGCAACGACACCGGTTTGATCCAGTGCGTGGACCACGGCAACTCATGGTCGCTGTATTTCCGCGACCCCGAGGCCAACCGCATTGAGGTCTATACCGACACGCCTTGGCACATTGCCCAGCCCTATTTGGAGCCGCTGGACCTGGACCTGAGCGACGCCGAGATCACCCGCCGCACCGAGCAGCACATGGTGGGCAACCCCAGCAAACAAGACCGCGCCGATTGGGTTGCGGCCTTTGCCGAGGAAATTCGCGCCAACCACGCCTCGCGCAACCAGGCCTGAAGGCAGACCACAACTGCACCTCGACACACCCACGCACTCACTCACACCAGCGGACCTGCACCAGCCCACTCGCGGTGCTGGCGCTGGTCGCGGCAAATCAATCGGCGGTGACGTTGTATTTTTGGACCGAGCCCACCCAGCGTTCGATCTCATCTTGCAAAAACGCCTGTTGCTGGGCCGGCGGGATGTTGAGCAAGCGACCACCATCGCGCTCCACACGCGCAATGAACTCGGGCTCGCGGTTGATTTGCGCCATGGCTTCGCGCAGTTTGGCCACCACGGCTGGCGGGGTGCCGGCGGGGGCAAAAATGCCAAACCAGCTCTCGCCCTCAAAGCGGGTCAAGCCGGTTTCGTTGACGGTGGGCACCTGGGCCAGGAGCGGGCTGCGCGCAGCGGATGAAACCACCAAGCCCTTGAGCTTGCCCGTCTGCACATATTGTTTGGAGGCCGACATGTTGTCAAACATCACGTCCAAGCGCCCGCCCATCATCTCTTGGTGGGCCGGTGCCGCTCCCTTGAAGGGCACGTGCAAAGCTTCAATGCCCAAACTGCTGAGCAACACCGCGCCCCACACATGCTGCAAGGTGCCCACACCGCCTGAGCCATAGCTGAGCCGTCCTGGGCGCTCTTTGCCGTACTTGACCAAGTCGGCCAGGTTGTTGACGGGCAAGTCGGCGCGCGCCAGCATGACAAACGGATAGGCCGAGATATAGCCCAAGGGGATGAAGTCGCGCGCGGGCTCATAGGACAGGTTTTTGATCAAGGCCTTGTTCATCACCATGTTGAAGATGCCGCCCATCAACAAGGTGTGGCCGTCGGCCGGGGCTTTGGCGACAAATTCGGTGCCCACCAAAGAGCCCGCGCCAGCGCGGTTTTCCACCACCGTGGCTTGGCGCAACACCTCGGTGAGCTTTTGCGCCATGTTGCGCGCCAAGATGTCGGTGCCGCCACCCGGTGGCTGGGGCACCACCAAGCGGATGGGCCGGTTGGGAAAGTCTTGGGCGCTGGCGCCAGTGGCCCACAACAGCGATACGGCCAGCGCGCCCAAGGCCGTGCGACGCCACATCTGCAAAGGTTTGTTATTCATGGGGGATCTCCTTATCAAGCTTGTTTGAATGTTGAATGGCCCATCACTGGGTCATGCGGCATAGACGATCTGAAGACGGCACACGCCAACGGCCCGGTGCGGGCGCGGCATCATGCGGGTAAAAATCCCAGTTCGGCGCGCAAATCGGACAAAGACGGGCTGGCCATGTGGGCAATCAAGGCCTGGGCCATCTCAACTTGTCGTGCACGTTTGGCCAACACCGCGGTGTAAACCGTGGCGAGTTCATGCGCTTTGGGCAAGTCGCCCACCAATTGCACACCGGGGGTGGACAAAATTTCGGTCACCTGGGTGCAGCCAATGGCTTTGGGGTCTTTGCTCAGGCCCATGGCCTTCATGGCAGTGGCCCCATTGGGGTGGGGCCGCAAGCGGTCGGCCAATTCATCGGCCAGCCCCAGTTTTTGCAGCACCTTCATGAAATGGATACCGGCAGTGGCCTGCTGTGGATCGGGAAAGTAAATGGCACTGGCTTGGCGCAAAGCTTGGCGCAGGGCATCGGGGGTGGACACCGGCACGGGTGCTTGGCCAGCCAACACGGCGACACCGGTTTTGACCACGCCCAGATCCTGTGCCGTGCCCTCCACAGCCAAACCCTGCTGCACCAGGTCTTGCACCATGGAGCGGGTGAGGATGAGCACATCGCAAGGCGCGCCATCGATGAGCTTTTGCTTCATGGCGCCGACCGCACCAAAGGTACCGCTCAGGTGCAGATCGTGCTGCGACTCAAAATCGTCGGCCAAGGCGCGCACCAAACCTTGTGCAGCGCCCCCACTCAGAATGTGCAATGTGCCCATGACCTCAATCCATTTTGATGTTGGCGCTGCGGATGACTTGGGCCCACTTGGCCACATCGTCTTGAATGTATTTGTCAAACACAGCTGGGTTCATCACCATCGGCACCGCGCCCTGTTTGGCCCACAGTTGGCGAATGTCACTTTGCGAAGCGATTTTCGACACCGCTTGGTTGAGCCGATCGACCACTTCTTTGGGCGTGCCTTTGGGGGCCATCAAGCCGACCCAAATGGTGGCCTCGTAACCGGGCACGCCGGCCTCGGACAAGGTGGGCACATCGGGCAGCACTTCCGAGCGCTGGCGGCCGGTGGTGGCGATGGCGCGCACTTTGCCGGCCTTGACCTGCTCGGTCATGGTGGTCACGGCGTCGAACATCAAATCCACCTGGCCACCGAGCACATCGGTGCGCGCCCCCGAGCTGCCCTTGTAGGGGATGTGCACCAGGTCAATTTTGGCCATGCTTTTGAACAACTCGCCAGCCATGTGATACGGCGTGCCCGGACCTGAAGACGCATAGTTGAGCTTGCCCGGTTGGGCTTGCGCGCGCTTGATCAGATCGGCCGCATTTTGCATGCCGGTGCCGGGATAGGCCACCAACACCAAGTCCGAGTAATTGATCGGGGCCACGCCCACAAAGTCGCGCAGCAAGCTGTAGGGCTTGTTGGGGATCAGCGTTTCATTCACCGTGGAAGCATTCGACATCAGCAACAAGGTATAGCCATCGGCCGGGGCTTTGGCTGCCACATCGGTGCCGATGACCGAGCCCGCGCCGGGCTTGTTGTCAACCACAAAGGACTGGCCCAAAGCCTCTTGCAAACGCTGCGCGATAAAACGCGCATAGTTGTCGGCCGGACCGCCAGTGGCAAAGGGCACGACGATTTTCACGGGCCGTTGGGGATAGCTTTGCGCCCCGACCCAGGTGCAGGTGGCAAGTGCAGCCACCAACGCGAGTAGATGGCGGCAACGGGGAAATAAGCTTGTCATGATCGGTGTTCTCACTCTAATTTACCCATGCGCCGCACCACTTCGCTCATGCGCTTGATATCGGCTTGGACGTACTTTTCAAAATCAGCGCTGTCCAAAAATTGGACCGGGCTGCCGGCATTGTGGATGACCTCTCGGGCCTTGCTGTCTTGTGCGGCCATGCGCGCTGCGCTGCGCAGGCGCTGCACCACCGCTTCGGGTGTGCCACTGGGCACAAACAGCCCCGACCACTGGGCGTATTCGGCATTGAAGCCTTGGTCTTTCAGGCTGGGCACATCGGGCATGGACTCGAGCTTGCCCGTGCCCCAGTGGCCCAGCACCCGGATCTTGCCCGCTTTGACATGCTGCAACACGGTGGCCGGCCCGGTGGAGACGGCCTCAATTTGCCCGCCCAACAGGGCCAGCACCGCAGGGCCCGCGCCGGTGAAGGGCACATGGGTGAGTGCAATGCCACTGGTTTGGGCCAAGATTTCCATGGGCACATGCATGGTGCCGTAATTGCCCGATGAGCCATAGTTGATGGCCTTGGGACGGCGGCGGGCATCTTCCACAAATTCTTTGGCGGTTTTCCACGGCGCATCGGCGCGCACGGCCAACACCGTGGGGTCGGCGGTGTAGCGGGCAATGGGGCGCAAATCGGTGTGGGCATACATGGCGGGGCGACCGACCAAGGTATCTGCCTCGGGGATCACGCTCAAAGATGACAGGGCCATCAACACGGTGTAACCATCGGGCTTGGCCTTGGCAACTTGACCCATGCCAATGCCGCCGCCCGCGCCGGGCTTGTTCTCGATCACCACGGCTTGGCCGAGTTCGCGCCCCATGGCTTCGGCCACTGGGCGGGCCACGATATCGGCAACGCCACCTGGTGGAAAAGGCACAACCATGGTGATGGACTTATTGGGAAAGGCGGGCAGTGTTTGTGCCGCCAACGGGGCACTGAATCCAACCGCTGCCATCCACATGGCAGCAGCAAAACATTGAAGGGGGAGCAAGGGCTTTGTCATTGGGTCTCCTGGAGATGGTCTCACTTGCGGCATCCGCCGGGGTCAGTGCACTCTATCACCCTTGAGGGGTGTTTTCTGGCCAAGGGTTTCGTGTGGGTTCGCCATGATGCGTATCGCGTGCGCGCACCTCAAACCATCAAGGGCGGATCTTGCATGGCCTCGATTTGTTCTTGCAGCATATTGACTTGGCCGCGCCAGTAGTCGGGCCCGTCGAACCATGGAAAGTGAAGCGCAAACGACGGGTCGTCGCGCCGCCGCGCCAACCAGGCGCTGTAGTGGATCAGGCGCAAAGTGCGCAATGGCTCGATCAAGGCCAGTTCGCGCCGGTCAAACGCGCGCATGGATTCGTAGCCGTCGATCAACTGCCCCAATTGCCGCGTTCGCTCCGCACGCTCGCCGCTTTGCAGCATCCACAGGTCTTGCACCGCCGGGCCTTGGCGGGCGTCATCGAGGTCCACAAAGTGCGGCCCGCCCTCGGGTCGGTCGGTGGGGGTCCACAAAATATTGCCGGGGTGACAGTCGCCGTGCAAGCGAATGGTTTGCACCCCACCGGCTTGGCCCACCGCCGCCGCGTCCCACGCTTGGCGCACCAAGGTGAGGGCTTGCTCACTGAGCGATGCCCATTCTGTGCGTGCCTCTGGGGCCACGGCATCTTGGCTGAGCAACCACTCGCGCGGCTCCGCCCCAAAGGTTTGCAGATCCAAACTTGGTCGCTGGGCAAAGGCCAAGCGCTGGCCCACGTTGTGGATGCGGGCCAAAAAGCGGCCAATCCACTCCAGCACCTCGGGGTCATCCAACTCGGGTTGCCGCCCCCCGCGGCGCGGGCTGACACTGAACCAAAAACCCGGGTGCTGTGCTTCGTCCACCGCCAAATGATGCAGTTGTTGCCCTTGCAAGACCAACGGGGCCACCACCGGAATGTCTTGCTGGGTCAACTCAGTGGCAAAAGCATGCTCCTCTTCTATGGCCGCTTGGGGCCAGCGCAAGGGCCGATAAAACTTGGCCACCACGGCCGAGTTGTCGTCGAGCATGGCCAGATACACGCGGTTTTCGTAAGAGCTCAAAGCGCTCAATCGACCATCCACCGCCAAGTCCAAGTCGGACAGGGCATCGAGCACGCGCAAGGGAGACAGGGCTTGGAAAAACGGTGCCACCGCCTCACACCCCCCAAACAATGGGTTGTTGGGCGCGTTCACAGCGCTCGAGCATGGCGATGAAGGGCTGCACCCGCTGGCGCAAGGCCACGGCGGGTGTGGGCGGGGGCTTTTCGCCCCGATCTCGGGCGGCTTGGACTGCCTGCGCCTGGGCCTGCTCGGCATGGGCCACGGCTGCTTTCAAGGCCTGCACCGCTGCGGCCATGGCGGCCGGCTCGATGATGCCTTGGGCCGCCTCGGATTTGCCCAGGATGGACAAGACCTGGCGGGCGTTTTCAGGCAAAAAGATCAAGTCACCCGCCGCCTTGGATTTGAATTTGTAAATCATGATGGCATTGTGCGCCGTGAATCGCCCGGTACGGCCCCGCCTGCGCCATGGCTTTGCCCAAGATCAAAGAAATAGCCACAAAGCTTGACAAGGATTGCTTTAAGCCTCAACAATTCGGGCATGAATATCTTATGCATCGGTGGTGGGCCGGCGGGTTTGTACTTTGCCCTGCTCATGAAAAATCAAAATCCCCAACACCACATCACCGTGGTGGAACGCAACCGGCCCTACGACACCTTTGGCTGGGGCGTGGTGTTCAGCGACAAAACGCTGGAGAACTTGCAGCAAGCCGACGCGCCCACCGGGCAGTTGATTGCCGACGCGTTCAACCACTGGGACGACATCGAGGTGTTTTTCAAAGGCCGCAGTGTGCGCTCCACTGGCCACGGCTTTTGTGGCATTGGGCGAAAACGCTTGCTCAACATCTTGCAAGCACGCTGCGAAGAGCTGGATGTGAAGCTGCTGTTTGAACAAGATGTGAGCGATGACCAGGCCCTGGCCTTGCAATACCAGGCCGACCTGGTGATTGCCTGCGACGGCCTCAACAGCCGGGTGCGCACCCGCTATGCCCAAACCTACCAACCCGACATCGACACACGCTTGTGCCGCTTTGTCTGGCTGGGCACGCGCAAAACCTTTGACGCTTTCACCTTTGCGTTTGAGCAAACCGAGCACGGTTGGTTTGCAGCCCACGCCTACAAATACGACGGTGAGACCTCGACCTTCATCGTGGAAACGCCCGAGCACGTGTGGCGCGCCCATGGCTTGGATGACATGGACCAGGCCGAAGGCATCGCGTTTTGCGAGAAGCTGTTTGCCAAATACCTGGACGGCAACCCTTTGATGAGCAATGCCTCGCACTTGCGCGGTTCGGCGATTTGGATCCAGTTCCCGCGCGTGATTTGCAACTCCTGGGTGCATTGGGAGGCCATTGGTGGGCGCCGAACCCCCATCGTGCTGATGGGGGACGCGGCACACACCGCCCACTTCTCGATTGGCAGCGGTACCAAGCTGGCCTTGGAAGACGCGATTGATTTGGCCCAGACCTTTGCCCAACACCCCAACGATGACATGGCCACGGTGCTGCAAGCCTACCAAGCGCGGCGCAGTGTCGAGGTGCTAAAAATCCAAAACGCCGCGCGCAACTCAACCGAATGGTTTGAACATGTGGACCGCTACAGCCACATGGAGGTGGAGCAGTTCACCTACTCCTTGCTCACCCGCTCGCAGCGCATCAGCCACGAGAACCTGCGCTTGCGCGACCCGGTGTGGTTGGAGGGCTATGAAGCCTGGCTGTCGGGCCGCAAGCCGGTGGCCCCGATGTTGCTGCCCTTGAAGGTGCGCGAAGTCACCTTGAAAAACCGCATCGTCGTCTCACCCATGGCGACCTACCATGCCACCGACGGGGTGGTGGGTGACTTTCACTTGGTGCACCTGGGTGCACGCGCGATGGGCGGCGCAGGCCTGGTGATGGTCGAGATGACCAGCCCCACCCCCGAAGGGCGCATCACACCGGCCTGCCCCGGCCTGTGGAACGACACCCAGCAACAAGCGTTTGCCCGCATCGTTGACTTTGCCCACCAGCAAAAGGCCCACATCGGTTTGCAACTCGGCCACAGCGGCGCCAAAGGGTCTACCCAAGTGGGCTGGGAGGCCATTGACGAGCCTTTGCCCCAGGGCAATTGGCCACTCATGGCCGCGAGTGCCGTGCCCTATGGCCCTCAAAACGCCACCCCGCGCGCCATGACCCGCGCCGACATGGACGCGCTGACCGCTGCTTTTGTGGCGTCCACAAAGCGCGCCGATGCGGCGGGATTTGACTGGTTGGAGCTACACGCCGCCCACGGCTATTTGTTGTCTGGCTTTTTGTGTCCCCTGACCAATCTGCGCAGCGACGAATACGGCGGCAGCATCGACAACCGATGCCGTTACCCACTGGAAGTGTTTGCCGCCATGCGCGCCGTGTGGCCGGCGCACAAACCGATGGCGGTGCGCATCTCCGCCCACGATTGGGCCGAGGGCGGCAACACCGACGACGACGCAGTGGTGATGGCCCGCTGGTTCAAGCAAGCCGGCTGCGATGTGATCGACGTCTCTTCGGGGCAAACCACGCGCCAAGCCAAACCGGTTTATGGCCGCATGTACCAAACGCCATTTGCCGACCGCATCCGCAACGAGGTGGGGGTGCTGACCATGGCCGTGGGTGCGATCAGCGAGGCCGATCATGCCAACAGCATCATCGCCGCTGGCCGGGCCGATTTGTGTGCCGTGGCACGGCCCCACTTGGCCGACCCGGCCTGGACTTTGCACGAAGCCGCCAAGCTGGGCAGCCGCGATGTGGTGTGGCCGCGCGCCTATGAAAGCGGGCGCGATCAGCTCTACCGCAGCTTGCATTCCGCGCGCTGAGGGTCCCATGGATTTAGAAGCCCGGGCCCACAGCGAGCACCCCGAAGCTTTGCGGCTGTGGTTGCGCTTGCTCACCTGCACCCAGCTGATTGAAAAGCAAGTGCGCCACCAATTGCGCACCGAGTTTGACACCACCTTGCCCCGCTTTGACCTGATGGCGCAACTCGAGCGCTCCCCCGACGGCATGAAGATGAACGAGTTGTCGCGGCGCATGATGGTCACCGGTGGCAACGTCACCGCCATCACCGACCAGCTGGCCAGCGAGGGCTTGGTCGAGCGGCTCGATGTGCTGGAGGACCGCCGCGCTTGGCGCATTCGCCTCACCCTCAAAGGCAGAAACACCTTTCGCGACATGGCCCAGCAGCACGAAGCCTGGATCGTCTCGGCCTTTGACAATTTGAATGAAAAAGAAATTCAAACCCTCTATAAATTACTCGGGCGCGTCAAGCAACATGCCTATTCCACCCCAGAAACGGAGACACCGTGAACCATTACATGACCGCCCCCAACCCCATGCATGCGCAATACAGCGCGCAAGCGGGCCAAGCCGCCACCCACTTCCATTGGGCCTGCCACGACGGCGTGGCCACCGTCACGCTGAACCGACCCGAGCGCAAAAACCCCCTCACTTTTGACTCTTACGCCGAGTTGCGCGACCGCTTCAACGCTTTGCGCTATGCCACCGATGTGCGCGCGGTGGTGGTGCAAGGTGCAGGCGGCAACTTTTGCTCGGGCGGTGATGTGCACGAAATCATTGGCCCGTTGACCAAGATGACCATGCCCGAGCTGATGAACTTCACCCGCATGACCGGTGACTTGGTCAAAGCCATGCGGGCTTGCCCGCAACCCATCGTGGCCGCCATTGATGGCGTGTGCGCTGGGGCCGGCGCGATGATCGCCCTGGCCAGCGACCTGCGCCTGGGCACCGATGCCGCACGCGTGGCCTACCTGTTCACCCGCGTGGGATTGGCAGGGGCTGATATGGGCGCTTGCGCCTTGCTGCCCCGTGTGATTGGCCAAGGCCGGGCCAGCGAGTTGCTCTACACCGGCCGCGGTATGACCGGCCAAGAGGGTTTGGCTTGGGGCTTTTTCAACAGCCTGCACAGCAGTGAAGATGTGGGTGCAGCGGCGCAAAAAATGGCTGCACAAATCGCCCAAGGGCCCAGCTTTGCGCACGGCATGACCAAAACCATGCTGCACCAAGAATGGGCCATGACGCTGGAGCAAGCCATCGAAGCAGAAGCCCAAGCCCAAGCCATTTGCATGCAAACCCAGGACTTCACCCGCGCCTACAAAGCCTTTGCGGCCAAAGAAAAACCTGTTTTCAAAGGGGACTGAGATGCGCGCACCCCAATGGCAATTGCCTTTTTTTGGGCCTGAGCACCAAGCGCTGGCGCAGGGCTTGCACGCTTGGTGCCCCAGCCAAGCAGTGGACGAACACGATGACCGCCAAGCCTGTCGCGAATGGGTGCAACGCTTGGGCCAAGGCGGTTGGTTGCGTTACTGTGTGCCCGCTGCGCAGGGCGGTGCCTTGCCGCAACTGGATTCGCGGGCACTCGTCATCCTGCGCGAGACCCTGGCCTGGCATTCCCCGCTGGCCGATTTCGCATTTGCCATGCAAGGCTTGGGCAGCGGCGCCATCACGCTGGCGGGCACGCCCGCACAACAAGCCCAATACCTGCCCGCTGTGGCACAAGGGCACAAGATCGCTGCCTTTGCATTGAGCGAACCCGATGCGGGCTCCGATGTGGCCGGCATGCTCACCAGCGCCCAAGCCAGCACCACAGGCCATGTGCTGAACGGCCAAAAAACCTGGATCAGCAACGGCGGCATCGCCGACTTTTATGTGGTGTTTGCCAAAACCGACCCCCAAGCCGGTGCGCGCGGCATCACCGCTTTCATTGTGGATGCCAACAACCCCGGCCTGGACAGCACGGCCCACCTGCATGTGATGTCTCCGCACCCCTTGTCGACCCTCACCTTCTCCGACTGCCATGTCAGCGCGCAAGCCCAATTGGGCGACACCCATGGCGGCTTCAAATTGGCCATGCGCACCTTGGATATTTTTCGCGCATCGGTGGCCGCCGCTGCCCTGGGCATGGCGCGCCGGGCCTTGCACGAAGCCACCCAATATGCCCAGAACCGGCGCATGTTTGGGCAAACCCTGGCCGACTTTCAATTGACCCAAGCGCGCTTGGGCGAAATGGCGGCCTTGGTGGACGCGGCCGCCCTGCTCACTTACCGCGCCGCTTGGATGCGCGACACCCAAGGCAGCAGCGGCGAACACGCTGCCGCATACACCCAAGCCGCCGCCATGGCGAAATACACCGCCACCGAAAACGCCCAACGCGTGATCGACATGGCGCTGCAAATGCACGGCGGGCGCGGCGTCGAAGTGGGCGTCAAAGTGGAGGCCTTGTACCGCGACATCCGCGCCTTGCGCATCTACGAAGGGGCCAGTGAGGTGCAATTGCTCATCATGGGCAAATCAGTTCTCAAAGGGGTGTCCACATGAGTGCACACATCGACCGGTTCGTCAGCGAACGCCTGCCCCCTGCTGCGCTGCAACCCCAGATGTTGCGCGACCTGCTTGAATTGAACTTTCCCGATCAGCTCAATTTGGTGCAAGAACTGTTGGACCGGGCCGGCGAAAAGGGTTGGGGCGACCGCCCTTTGTTGCGCTCACCGCGCATCACTTTGAGCTACCGCGATGCCCGCGAACGCGTCGACCGCATTGCCCAGGTGCTGGTGCACGACTTGGGGCTGGTTCCAGGCAACCGGGTGCTGCTGCGCGGTGGCAACTCGGTCGGCTTGGCTTTGGCCTGGATGGGTGTGGTCAAGGCCGGACTGGTGGCGGTGGCCACCATGCCCTTGCTGCGCGCCAAGGAATTGAGCGAGATCATCGCCAAAGCCCAACCCAGCGTGGCCTTGTGCGATGCCACGTTGCTGCATGAGCTGGAATTGGCCCAGCAACAGCAACCGGTGCTGGCCACCATCGTGCCCTTCAATCTGATGGATGCGCCCGGGTCGTTGGCGGTGCGCGCTGCGGCCCATGACGGCCACTTCAGCGCTTGCGCCACCCACGCCGACGACATTGCCATGTTGGCCTTCACCTCGGGCACCACCGGCACGCCCAAAGCCGCAGCCCACAGCCACCGCGACATCTTGAGTGCTTGCGAGGCCTGGCCGCGCCATGTGCTGCGCGCCACGCCGCACGACATCGTGATGGGTTCACCCCCTTTGGCATTCACCTTTGGTTTGGGCGGTTTGTTGGTGTTTCCGATGTGGGCCGGTTGTTCGGTGTATTTCCACGACCAGCCCTACACACCGGCCACCTTGGTCGATGTGATGGCCGAAGTGGGATGCACCATTTGCTACACCGCGCCCACGTTTTACCGCCAAATGGCCGCGCACATCCAACCGGGCAAGGTGCCCAGCCTGCGCTTGAGTGTCAGCGCTGGCGAGGGCTTGCCCGACGCCACACGCCAGTTGTGGAAGCAAGCCAGCGGCTTGGAGATGCTCGACGGCATTGGAGCCACCGAGATGTTCCACATTTTCATTTCCTCCGCTGGCGACGAAGTGCGCCGTGGTGCGATTGGCAAAGTGGTGCCCGGCTACATGGCCAAAGTGGTGGACGAACACGGACACGAATTGCCGCGCAACCAAGTCGGGCGCCTGGCGGTCATCGGTCCCACCGGATGCCGTTATCTCGATGACCCGCGGCAGGAGCGCTATGTGCAATCGGGTTGGAACTTTCCCGGCGATGCGTTCATGCAAGACGATGACGGCTATTTCCATTACCAAGCCCGTGACGACGACATGATCATCACCGCGGGATACAACGTGGGCGGCCCTGAGGTGGAAGACGCTTTGCTCAAGCACCCAGCCGTGGCTGAGTGCGGCGTGGTCGGCAAGACCGATGTGGAGCGCGGCATGATCATCAAGGCCTATTGCGTTTTGCGCCCGCCCCACACGGGCTCTGCCGAATTGGTCAAAACCCTGCAAGACCATGTCAAAGCCACCTTGGCCCCTTACAAATACCCGCGTGAAATCAGTTTTGTTGAGCAGTTGCCGCGCACCGAAACCGGCAAGTTGCAACGTTTTAAATTGCGCCAAATGGCCCACACCTGAAAGAACCTATGCACCAATTGATTCAACCCGAAGGCTGGGAGCGCCCCAAGGGTTATGCCAATGGCATTGCCGCACGCGGCACCCAAATTTATGTCGGCGGTATGGTCGGCTGGAATGCCCAACAGCAGTTTGAAAGCGATGATTTTTTGCAGCAAACCGGTCAAGCTTTGCGCAACATCTTGGCGGTGCTTCAGGCTGCGGGAGCGGGACCTGAGCACATGGTGCGCATGACTTGGTATGTGACCAGCCGCGACTTGTATGTGACCGCCTTGAAGGGCTTGGGCCCGGTGTACCGCGAGGTGATGGGGCGCAACTTTCCAGCCATGACATGTGTGGCGGTGAGTGGCTTGGTGGAAGAGCGCGCTTTGGTGGAGATCGAAGTCACCGCCGTGTTGCCCGACACTGTGGCCTGACCCCCTTACTGGGGCGTCACTCATCGCACGCATCACCTCACTCTGCAGCCCCCTCCTGGCCAGCGCCTCACATCAAGCGGGTGAAGCCAGTTGCGCGATCGCCCATTCATTGAAGGCCTGGGCATTTTCATAATTGGCCCAATGGCCAGTGTCGGGCAGCAGGGTCAAGTCGCGCAGATCGCATTGGTTCAAGCGTTCGGGCGCGGACGATAAGTTTTCCAGATACAAAGCGTCAAGCGCGCCCCACAAGGCGTGCACGGGGCAACGCCATTGGGTTTGCAAATCCATCATCACCGTGCTGCGTGCAATGCGGCGCCGGCGCAGTCGATCGCGCACCACATTGCGCTCTTGAATCTCCAAGGTTTGGTCGATCAGCGATGCTTCATGGGCCAGCATGATGCTCATCAGGTTGTGATGATGAACGGCGTTGCGTTGGCTTTGGTCCATGTCCGGCAAAAAACCGCGCAGGGGCAATGTGTCCCCAAAGAGGCCCAGTCCCGGCACACCCACCAGCAGCAGACGTGACACGCGTTCAGGGTGTCTGGCGGCCACGAAACCCGCCGTCAAGCCGCCAAAGGAAAAACCCATCACAGGGATGGCTTGTCCACCCAATAGTTGCGCCATGCCTTGCGCCACCCAAGGGGCAATGTCATCAGCGTCTTTGGCCTCGGGCGGCAATGCTGAGTCGCCCATGCCCGGCAAGTCCATCGCCCACACGGCATGGTCTTCGGACAAGGCATCGATGTTGCGGACCCAATGCGTCCAACTGCCACTGCCCCCGTGCAGCAACACCAGAGGCTTCGTGTGCGCTCGGTTCCACACATGCCAAGTTTGCTGCACACCATTGACCACCACGTCGATGCGTTCAGCACGCGTTTGCAAAGCTTTTAAAACGGGGTCGCGCATGGTTTCATTTCCACCAAAGAAAACGCCCACTCAAAAGTGGGCGTTTGGGTTTCAGCAATGATGCCACTGAAAATTTGGTTGCGCGAGCAAGATTTGAACTTGCGACCTTTGGGTTATGAGCCCAACGAGCTACCAGGCTGCTCCATCGCGCGGCAAGGGTGTGATTCTATCTTACTCAGCGGTGTTTGGTTCACTGCTGAAAGTTATTTCTGGGCGGTCGACCAATTCAACCAAGGCCATGGGCGCGTTGTCGCCCACGCGGTAACCCATTTTCAAAATACGGGTGTAGCCACCTGGGCGCGCTTTGTAGCGGGGCCCCAGATCAGCGAAGAGCTTGACAACGCTGTCGCGGTCGCGCAAGCGGTTGAAGGCCAGGCGCTTGTTGGCCAAGGTGGGTTCTTTGGCCAAAGTGATCATGGGCTCAACCACGCGGCGCAGCTCTTTGGCTTTGGGTACGGTGGTTTTGATGACCTCATGGGCAATCAGTGAGTTCATCATGTTGCGCAACATGGCGAGGCGGTGCTCGCTGGTGCGGTTGAGTTTGCGAAGTCCGTGTCCGTGACGCATGGTGGATCCTTTCTAGTTTGTTTTGCCGGCCGCCGTATCAGGTACGGCCAGGGGACGGATGTCTGTGTGGCTCAGCGCTTGCTGTCCAAACCTGCGGGCGGCCAGCTTTCCAGCTTCATGCCCAAGGTCAGGCCACGCGAGGCCAACACTTCTTTGATTTCGTTGAGGGATTTGCGGCCCAAATTGGGGGTCTTGAGCAGCTCGTTTTCGGTGCGCTGGATCAAGTCGCCAATGTAGTAAATGTTTTCGGCTTTGAGGCAGTTGGCAGAGCGAACGGTGAGTTCGAGCTCGTCCACAGGGCGCAGCAAAATCGGATCGAACTGCTGCGTACCACGGGGTGCGGGTGAGTCGAAGGCGGCCAGTTCGTTGCCCTCGAGTTGGGCAAACACAGCGAGTTGTTCGACCAAAATTTTGGCCGATGCGCGCACAGCGTCTTCAGCGGTGATGGCGCCATTGGTTTCGATGTCCACCACCAAACGGTCGAGGTCGGTGCGCTGCTCAACACGGGCGTTTTCCACGCTGTAGCTCACGCGCTTGATGGGCGCAAAAGATGCGTCCAACACAATGCGGCCAATCGACTTGGAGGGCTCTTCGCCATAGCGGCGCACGGTTCCGGGCACGTAACCACGGCCTTTTTCAACTTTAAGCTGGATGTCAATCTTGCCGCCTTGCGACAAATTGGCGATCAGGTGCTCGGGGTTGATGATTTCAACATCGTGCGGGGTTTGGATGTCTGCTGCGGTGACTTGGCCTTCGCCTTCTTTGCGCAGGCTAAGGGTGACTTCGTCACGGTTGTGCAACTTGAACACCACGCCTTTGAGGTTCAACAGGATGTTGACCACATCTTCTTGCACACCGTCAATGGTGGAATACTCATGGACCACACCAGCGATGGTCACTTCGGTCACGGCATAGCCAACCATCGACGACAACAACACACGGCGCAGGGCATTGCCCAGGGTGTGGCCATAGCCACGCTCAAACGGCTCGAGCACGACGCGGGCACGGTTGTGACCAATGGGTTCAACGTGGATGGCTTTGGGTTTCAACAAATTCGTCTGCATTCGGACTTCCTCTCAATACCCCCGGTTCGTTACACCGGTAAGGCTGGATTTCTCACCCAGGCAGGCTGCGCAGTCGGCCTGGGAACGACAAGGTTGATGAACAACCGCGATCAACGTGAATACAACTCGACGATGAGCGATTCATTGATGTCGGCAGCGAACTCGTCGCGATCCGGCACCTTTTTAAAGACACCCTCAGCCTTTTCAGCGTTCACATCCACCCAAGCCGGCAGGCCCACTTGTTGTGCCAACTGCAGCGCTTCGCCAACGCGATTTTGTTTTTTGGACTTTTCGCGCACCGCAATCACGTCACCGGTCTTGACCATGCAAGAGGGGATGTTGACCGACTTGCCATTGATGGTGATGGCTTTGTGCGAGACCAATTGACGAGCCTCAGCACGTGTGGAGCCAAAGCCCATGCGATACACCACATTGTCCAAACGCGATTCCAGGATGAACAGCAGGTTCGCACCGGTGTTGCCCTTTTGGCGGTCAGCTTCGGCAAAGTAGCGGCGGAACTGGCGCTCGAGCACGCCATACATGCGCTTGACTTTTTGCTTCTCACGCAATTGCAAACCGAAGTCGGAGGTGCGCTGACCTGAAGTGCGGCCGTGTTGGCCAGGCTTGGAGTCGAACTTGGCCTTGTCACTGATCGAGCGACGGGCGCTCTTCAAGAACAAGTCAGTGCCTTCTCGGCGGGACAGTTTGGCCTTAGGGCCTAAGTAACGTGCCACTTGATTTCCTTTGATGTCAACTGCCCGCCACAGGGACGGGGAGCCTGTGCCAGAAAAGCACAGGCGGTGGGCTTGGGGTTAATGGATCAGATGCGGCGGCGCTTTTGAGGGCGGCAGCCGTTGTGCGGGACTGGGGTCACATCGGAGATCGAGTTGATGCGAATGCCCAGCGACGCCAAAGCGCGCACCGACGACTCACGACCAGGGCCGGGGCCTTTGATCTCGACGTCCAGGTTTTTGATGCCCTGGTCGATGGCCGCACGACCAGCCACCTCGGATGCGACTTGGGCTGCAAATGGGGTGGACTTGCGCGAACCCTTGAAGCCTTGGCCACCCGAAGACGCCCATGACAACGCGTTGCCTTGGCGATCGGTGATGGTGATGATCGTGTTGTTGAAAGATGCGTGCACGTGGGCAATGCCGTCCGCGACATTCTTGCGAACTTTCTTGCGCACGCGCTGCGATGCGTTGTTTGCTGGTGCTTTTGCCATGGTGTTGCCTTAATTATTTTTTCAGGGCTTGCGCGGCCTTGCGCGGACCTTTGCGGGTGCGTGCATTGGTGCGGGTGCGCTGGCCGCGCATCGGCAGACCACGGCGATGCCTGAACCCACGGTAGCAACCAATGTCCATCAATCGCTTGATGTTCATGGTGGTTTCGCGGCGCAGATCACCTTCAATGGTGAGCGAGTTGATTTGTTCGCGGATTTTTTCCAACTCAGGGTCGGTCAAATCTTTGATTTTTTTAGCATAGTCAATACCGCACGCCACGCAAATTTTGCGGGCGCGGGTTCTGCCAATGCCGAAAATAGCCGTCAAGCCCACTTCAGCGTGCTTGTGCGGAGGAATATTGATACCAGCGATACGTGCCATGTGCGTCCTCTTTAATCCCAGTCCATCAACCTTGGCGCTGTTTGTGGCGCGGATCTGTACAGATCACACGAACCACACCCTTGCGCCGGATGATCTTGCAGTTGCGGCAAATTTTCTTGACCGAAGCCGAAACCCTCATTTCACTCTCCTAAAAGCCCGGAATCTGATCCAGGCACATTGTCAACTTGCTTAACCTTCTCCGCCCCACGCCTCACTTGGCACGGAACACAATCCTGGCCCTGCTCAAATCGTAGGGCGTCAATTCCACCGTCACCTTGTCTCCTGGCAGGATGCGGATGTAGTGCATGCGCATCTTTCCAGAAATGTGACCCAAAACCACGTGGCCATTCTCTAACTTCACTCGAAATGTGGCGTTGGGCAGGTTTTCAACCACCTCGCCCTGCATTTGGATCACATCATCTTTGGACATGCGTCTTTAGCCACCCAAGCTCGTGCGGAAATTGGCCTTCTTCAACAGTGAATCGTATTGCTGGCTCATCAGATAGTTTTGCACCTGGGCCATGAAGTCCATGGTGACCACCACAATGATCAGCAAAGACGTACCACCGAAATAGAAAGGAACGTTGTATTTCAAAATCAAAAACTCAGGCAACAAGCACACAAAGGTGATGTAGATGGCCCCAGCCAAAGTCAGGCGAATCAAAATTTTGTCGATGTGCTTGGCAGTTTGCTCACCCGGGCGAATGCCCGGAATGAATGCGCCGCTTTTCTTCAAGTTGTCGGCGGTTTCACGGCTGTTGAACACCAAGGCGGTGTAGAAGAAGCAGAAAAACACAATCGCACCGGCATACAGCATCACATAAATGGGTTGACCCGGCGAGAGTGCGCCAGCGATGTCCTTGAGCCAGCGCATGCTGTCGCCAGAGGTGAACCAACTGACCACCGTGGCCGGCAACAAAATGATGGACGACGCAAAAATGGGGGGGATGACGCCCGACATGTTCAGCTTAAGCGGCAGGTGCGAGGCTTGACCGCCATACACCTTGTTGCCCACTTGGCGGCGCGCATAGTTGACCAAGATCTTGCGCTGGCCGCGTTCGACAAACACCACAAAATAAGTGACCAAGCCGACCACGACAACGATGAAGATGGCCACCAAAATGCTCATGGCACCCGTGCGAACCAATTCCAGCAGGCCACCGATGGCGCCAGGCAAACCAGCGGCGATGCCACCAAAAATCAAGATAGAGATGCCGTTGCCCAAGCCGCGTTCGGTGATTTGCTCACCCAACCACATCAAGAACATGGTGCCAGCGGTCAAGGTAACCACGGCGGTGACTCGAAAACCCAGGCCCGGCTCCAACACCAAACCAGCTGACGATTCCAGCGCCAAGGCGATGCCCATGGACTGGAACAGCGCCAAACCCAAGGTGCCATAGCGGGTGTACTGGGTAATTTTGCGGCGCCCGGCCTCGCCCTCTTTCTTCAACTGCTCCAATGTGGGCACCACGTAGGCCATCAACTGCATGATGATGGAAGCAGATATATAGGGCATGATGCCCAGGGCGAACACGGTGAAGCGCGACAATGCGCCACCCGAGAACATATTAAAAAGGCTCAGTATGCCGCCTTGCTGCCCATTGAACAGTTGCTGCAGCTGGCCCGGGTCAATGCCGGGCACAGGAATGTGCGCACCCACCCGGTAAACCACCAGCGCGAGCAACAAAAACAACAACCGGCGACGCAAGTCGCCGTAGTTGCCATTTTTGGATGTCGATGCAGAAGTGACCAAGGCAGGATCCGTTGTCTTTTAAGGTCAGGCCACCGAGCCGCCAGCGGCTTCAATGGCAGCTTTGGCAGCGGCTGTGGCGCCAATGCCGTTGAGCTTCACGGCGCGTTTGATCTCGCCGGTTTTGATGACTTTGACCACGCGCACCATTTCACCCACCAAACCTGCGGTTTTGAGGGTGAGCATGTTGACTTCGTCCAAACCCAAACGGTCCAACGCGGTCAAAGTGACTTCGTCGTTGAAACGCAGGGTGCGGGATTTGAAGCCACGCTTGGGCAAGCGGCGCTGCAAAGGCATTTGACCGCCTTCAAAACCCACTTTGTGATAGCCACCTGAACGTGATTTTTGACCTTTGTGACCACGGCCAGCGGTTTTACCCAGGCCTGAGCCGATGCCACGGCCGACGCGGCGGCGGTTGGGGCGTGAGCCGTCAGCAGGTTTGATCGTGTTGAGTTCCATCTTGAACCTTTAAAGCACTTGGACCAGATAGCTGATCTTGTTGATCATGCCGCGCACGGCGGGGGTGTCTTGCAGCTCGCTCACGCTGTTGATTTTGCGCAAGCCCAAGCCGCGCACGGTGGCACGGTGAGACTCTTTGGTGCCGATGGGGCTGCGCACGAGTTTGATTTTGACGGTAGGTGTAGCGGTCATGTGAGACTCCGTATCAGGCGAAGATGTCTTCAACCGACTTGCCACGCTTGGCCGCGACTTCAGAAGCCGTGGTGCAGCGTTGCAGCGCATCCAACGTGGCGCGAACCATGTTGTAGGGGTTGGAAGACCCATGGCTCTTGGCCACGATGTCGGTGATGCCCATCACTTCGAACACAGCGCGCATCGGACCGCCGGCAATGATGCCCGTACCCTTGGGGGCGGGGTTCATCATGACGCTGGCAGCACCGTGGTGGCCAGTCACAAAATGGTGGATGGTGCCGTTTTTCAACGACACTTTGTTCATGTTGCGGCGCGCCTCTTCCATCGCCTTTTGCACAGCCAGCGGCACTTCTTTGGATTTACCCTTGCCCATGCCAACGCGGCCATCGCCATCACCGACCACGGTCAGTGCGGCAAAACCCAAAATACGACCACCCTTGACCACCTTGGTCACACGGTTGACCGCGATCATTTTTTCGCGCATGCCGTCATCACGGGCGCTGTCTTGCACTTTTGCTTGAACTTTTGCCATGTTGAATTCCGATCTTTAGAACTGCAAGCCAGCTTCACGAGCGGCCTCAGCCAACGCCTTGACGCGGCCATGAAAAGCAAACCCAGCGCGGTCGAACGCGACTTTGTCAATGCCAGCGGCTTTCGCTTTTTCAGCAATGCGCTTGCCAATGATTTGGGCGGCGGCTGCCGTGGCACCTTTGCCCGATGCACCCAAAGACTGGCGCACTTCGACTTCTGCGGTCGAGGCGGTGGCGATCACTTTGGCACCGTCGCCAGAAATGACGCTGGCGTAAATGTGCAAATTGGTGCGATTGACGGTCAAACGCGCCACGCCTTGCTTGGCAATGCGGATGCGGGTTTGACGGGCCCTGCGGAGTCGTTGCTCTTTTTTGGTCAACATGCTGCCGTTCCTTATTTCTTCTTGGTCTCTTTGATCGTGATTTTTTCGTCCGAATAACGGATGCCTTTGCCTTTGTAGGGCTCGGGCGGACGAATGGCACGGATCTCAGCGGCGATTTGACCCACGCGTTGGCGGTCAGCACCTTTGATGATGATTTCGGTGGGGGCCGGTGTTTCCACCTTGATCCCTGCGGGCATTTCTTTGTCAACCGGGTGAGAGAAACCCACGGTCAAGTTGAGCTTGCTGCCTTGGGCTGCGGCTTTGTATCCCACGCCCACCAAGGTCAGCTTTTTCTCAAAGCCCTTGGTGACACCAACCACCATGTTGTTGACCAGCTGGCGCATGGTGCCGCTCATCGCATTGGCTTCACGCGACTCATTGGCGGGCAAAAAGGTGATGTTGGCCGCATCCTTTTGGATGTTGACCAAGGCGTTGTTGGCGATCTGCAAATGACCGCCCGCGCCCTTGACACTGATTTGTTCAGGCGCAATGGTCACGTCCACTCCAGCGGGGACGACCACAGGCATTTTTCCTACTCGAGACATGTCTGTTTCTCCTTGGGCTTAGGCCACGTAGCACAGCACTTCACCACCGATGCCGGTGGCGCGCGCTTTGCGATCGGTCATCACGCCTTTGGAGGTGGTGACAATCGCCACGCCCAATCCGTTCATGACCTGGGGAATGGCGCCACTGCCTTTGTAAACGCGCAAGCCAGGGCGGCTGACACGCTCAATGCGCTCGATCACGGGGCGACCGGCATAGTATTTGAGGGCGATTTCCAATTCGGTTTTACCCGTTTCGGTTTTGACGTGGAAGCCGTCGATGTAGCCTTCGTCCTTGAGAACCTGGGCAATCGCCACCTTCACTTTGGAAGAGGGCACGCTCACAGTGGGCTTGGCCACCATTTGCGCATTGCGAATGCGGGTCAGCAAGTCGGCGATGGGGTCACTCATGCTCATATTGAATATCTCCTGCCCAATTACCAGCTGGCTTTGGTGATGCCGGGAATCTGGCCTTCGAAGGCCATTTCACGGATCTTGGCGCGTCCCAAACCAAATTGGCGGAACGTGCCACGCGGGCGACCGGTGATTTCGCAGCGGTTGCGTTGACGTGTGGGGTTGGCGTTGCGGGGCAACTTTTGCAAGGCAAAACGTGCGTCAGCACGCTCTTGGTCTGAATGCTTGGCGCTGCCCGCAATGGCCTTGAGTTCGGCGTATTTTTGAGCGTACTTGGCGACCAGTTTGTCGCGCTTGAGTTCGCGTTCGATCAATGCTACTTTAGCCACGTTGTACCTCAGTTCTTGAACGGGAAGCGGAAACCGGTGAGGAGCGCCTTGCACTCTTCATCGGTCTTGGCTGTCGTGGTGATGCTGATATTGAGTCCACGCAAGGCGTCTACCTTGTCATACTCAATTTCAGGGAAGATGATTTGTTCTTTGACGCCGATGTTGTAATTGCCACGGCCATCGAATGCACGCCCAGAGATACCCCGGAAGTCGCGCACACGGGGCAGGGCCACGGTGACAAAGCGGTCCAAAAATTCAAACATGCGCACGCCACGCAAAGTGACCATGCAGCCAATGGCTTGCTCTTCGCGGATCTTGAAACCGGCGATGGCTTTTTTGGCCTTGGTGACCACCGGCTTTTGGCCAGCGATTTTGGTCAAGTCAGAAACCGCGTGCTCCATGACCTTTTTATCGGCCACAGCTTCGCTGACGCCCATGTTCAAGGTGATCTTGGTCAAACGCGGCACCTGCATGACTGACTTGTAGCCAAACTTGGCGATCAGCTCAGGCACCAGCTTCTCTCTGTAGTGTTGTTGCAAACGTACCATGGTCATGCCGCCTTGATTTCTTCGCCGCTGGACTTGAAGACGCGCACTTTGGTGCCGTCGGCCAACACCTTGATGCCCACCCGATCGGCCTTGCCGGTGGCGGCGTTGTAAATGGCCACATTGGACTGATGAATGGCCATGGACTTATCCACAATGCCACCCGTCGTACCCGCCATGGGGTTGGGCTTGGTGTGCTTTTTGACCAGGTTGATGCCTTCGATCAGCAGGTGCGTTTCATCTTTGCGCACCGACACTTTGCCGCGCTTGCCTTTGTCACGACCGGTGATGACGATCACCTCGTC